>JAFGMS010000139.1 GCA_016927375.1 Anaerolineae bacterium | reverse complement strand
TAGGAAACGCTTCGAATCCTGATAGGAAACGGCACAAATCCCATAGGATCTGGAGTAAATCCTCATAGGAAGCCGATCCAATCCTTATAGGAAACCAGCTCATTCCTTACTGGAAACCGAGAAGTCCTTTGTAGGAAATCGGGCAGGGTACATTCTTGACGGGAACAGATACCAATTGCTCTGGGCCCGGGGAGCTTATGCTCAACTCAAATGAAACACACCCATATCAAAATCATCAGGCAATCTCAACAATCTTGAATGTCATTTTACCCGCAGGCGCCTGAACTTGCACGACATCACCAACTTTACATCCCACCAGCGCCTGCCCAACAGGCGAATCCTGTGAGATCCTACCCTCTAACGGATTGGCTTCAACCTGCCCAACGATCCGAAAAGTTTCGGCTTCACCCTCACCGTCTTCAACTACCGTCACCCGGCTGCCCAGCCGGACAGTATGTGTGTCATTTGTCTTGCTCTCATCTATGATCTCTGCGCCTCTGATTGTGCGTTGTAATTCCTGTATGCGGCCTTCAAGAAAGCCTTGATCTTCCTTGGCCGACAGGTACTCGGCATTTTCAGATAAATCCCCCATCTCTATAGCAGTTTTGAGACGAGCTGCCATAGCTGGGCGTTCAACCTCTATCTTATGTTCAAGCTCGGCACGCAGTTCCTCGAGCATGCCTTTAGTCATAGGGTATGTGCCATTTGCCATAATTACAACAAACCTTCCAGAAGATGTACAGTCATTACGCCAGCGACGACATCAACCGTTTGAATCACCTCTGGAATAGCTGGGAGCAAGATCTGCTGCTGCTCTGGAGTAGTGATCACATAAACGTCGTTGGCGCCCGTTTCGATCAGATCGGTTAGATGGCCAAGTATCTGCCCGGTATCAGTAACAACCTGTATCCCCTCGATCTGGAATAGATAATATTCTCCTTCTTCAAGCGGAATAGCATCGTCAATATGAATATGGACAAACATCCCTCGCAGCGTCTCTGCGTCATTGCGATCAAGCATGCCTTCTAAATGCACGATCATCCCTGCCGAATGGCGACGCATACGCTTAACTGAGTGAGGTTTATACTCTGGCCCTACATACAATGTGCCAATTTGTGACAACCGCTCCGGGTAGGCAGTCATGAGCTTCATTCCAACCTCACCACGCACACCATGCGGCCGCACGATCTGTCCAACCACTAAAAATTCAGGCTCAGAGGTCCTGCCCCCTGAGCCCGAATCGGCATTTGTGGTAGGGCGGCTAAGCCGGACTTTTGGTTGCTTCGCTCGCACTTTCTCACACGATCTCGAGTGTCACGCGCTTGCCTTGTTTGGCCGCTACAACGCGCAACAAGGTGCGCATAGCATTTGCTACACGCCCACTCCGGCCGATAACTCGGCCCATATCTTCTTGCGCCACCCGCAGTTCGAGGATGACAGAAGTAGCTCCTTCAATTTCCGTCACTTCTACCTGTGACGGGTTGTCCACCAATGCCTTTGCTATGTACTCGATTAGTTCCTTCATCGGCCCCTCCTAGTAGGTTGACGGGTTAGCTGAGGTAGATGACGGTGAACACAAGTGGGTGGCGCATCCGGGCGATGAGAGATTACTCTGACTCGGCTTCTTCTTCAGTCTCGGTTTCGGCCTCAGACTCAACTTCGGCTTCAGCTTCGACTTCTTCCTCAGCGTCCACCTGCGTTTCGGCCTCTGCTGCAACCTCGGTTTCGACTTCAGCTTCGACTTCCACCTCGGCCTCAGCAGTTGGTTCTGCCTCGCTTTCCACCTCAACATCAGGGCTGCTCTTCTTTGCCTTGGCTTGCCCTCGCAGGTCATCGCGCCGAGTGCGTGGGTCAACTGCCGGACGCTCGATGGCCTCAGCCTCTGCCAACAGAGCTTCCATGGCTTCCCCTCTACGCAAACGCTCAAGACGATCAGTGGTCCCTAGTTTGTCCATGATACGGCGTACCGCATCACTCGGTTGTGCCCCAGTCGACAACCAATAGAGCGCACGAGCTTCATCCAGCTCCATTGTTGCAGGCTCAGTACGCGGATTATAGAAGCCTATCTTTTCAATAAAACGACCATCGCGGGGGCTTTGGCTGTCGGCGACCACAATACGGTAGCTCGGCTGCTTTTTTGACCCAACACGACGCAGTCTGATTCGCACCATGCTAGCACCTTACTCCTTAATTCTTTATTTGACAAAGCGGCAAATAGTCAAACCGCTCTATTGACCGAAAAGTCCTCTGATGTCAGGTATTTTCTGACGCGATAATTGTTTCATCAGCTTTTGCGACTGCTGAAACTGCTTCATTAATTGATTGATATCCTGAACAGAGGTTCCACTCCCTGCTGCAATCCGCTTGCGGCGGCTGGCATTCAATACTTTAGGATGCCTTTTTTCCTCTGGCGTCATCGAGCTGATTATAGCCTCTACTACCTTAAGTTGTCTATCTACGTCTTCCTGCGATACTTGTTTGACACTCTGGCTCAGCCCAGGGATCATCTCTATGAGCTGAGTGAGGGGACCTAGCCGTTTTGCCTGCTGAAGCTGTTTATATAGATCTTCGAGGTTGAAGTTGGCAGTGCGGAGTTTGCCCGCCAGCTCAAAGGCCTCTTCCTCTTGCATCTCCAACGCTTCAGCCCGCTCGATCAGTCCTAGAATATCGCCCATTTGTAGTATACGCCGGGCAAGCCGATCCGGGTCGAAGGTCTCGAGCCCGTCTAGTTTCTCGCTGGTGCCCAGAAACTTAATCGGGACACCGGTAACTTCTCGCATCGAGATGGCTGCGCCACCGCGCGCATCGCCGTCTACCTTGGTAAGTATCAAGCCGGTGATGCCAACCTGTTTGTTAAAACCCTCCGCGATATTGACAGCTTCTTGGCCGGTCATTGAGTCGGCCACCAGCAGTATTTCCTGGGGATGAACACGATCCCTGATGGTAGCCAGCTCTCCCATCATTTCCTGGTCGATTTGCAGCCGGCCGGCACTGTCTATGATGGCCACGCTGGCATTGGCGCGAGCAGCCGCCTGTACGCCATTGGTGGCAATCTGCGGCGGTGGTGCCGAACCACTCTCGGAATAAACCGAGATGTCGATCTGACGCCCCAGCGCAACAAGCTGGTCGACAGCGGCTGGACGGTAGGTATCTGCCGCTATCATAAAAGGCACCTGCTTTTGACGCCGCAGATGTAGAGCCAGCTTGGCAGCTGTGGTTGTCTTGCCGGAACCTTGCAAACCGACTAACAAAATCACGTGAGGCGTGTTTCCACTCAGCTCCAGATGGCCGGCCTGCCCCAGAGTCTGAACAAGCTCCTCGTGAACAATCTTGATCACTTGCTGCCCAGGCGTCAGGCTTTTGGCAACCTCGATGCCAACCGCTCTTTCACGCACGCGGGCGACGAAAGTCTTGACCACGCTGTAATGAACATCAGCCTCAAGCAGCACAAGCCGGATTTCACGCATGGCTGCATCGACATCAGCTTCATTCAGCTTGCCCCGCTTGCGCAGTTCTTTGAAAACGTCTTGCAGTTTCTCACTGAGGCTTTCAAACATCGCCATGGTGCATACCATTACTGTTTCTGGTTACCGTCATAGCTGCGATATTCTAGACGATGGCCTGCTTTTAGTCAAAATTATTGGAGTGTTTCACAAATCGGGTGATACTAGCAAGAGAAACCTCAATGGTGACAAATGTCCGCTCAGCGTTAACCAGTGCTTGCTACGCGTCGACAATCCCCTGCTCACGCAGCTTTACTCATCCCTCCTGGTCTCATTCTCCATGCCTCATCGCTACCAATCGTCAATCAACCGGTCGTCAATCGCCCAATGTCCCATCACCTGTTAAACTATGGGCATGAAAAACATACCTCTGGTAGCACTGGTAGGGCGGCCCAACGTGGGCAAGTCCACCTTATTTAACCGCATTGTCGGCAGGCGTCTGGCGGTCATTCACGACCGTCCCGGCACAACCCGCGACCGCCAACAGGCAGAGGCCGATTGGCGCGGCGTGGCTTTCACGCTGGTCGATACAGGCGGCATCGAAGCTCTCAACCGCGTCCTGGTTGGAGCGGCCGATCCTGTCGCCGAAGACTCGGCCCAGTTCATTGCCGAGATCCGGGCTCAGGCCGAGCTGGCCATTGCCGATGCCGATGTGATCGTTATGGTGGTTGACCTGATTAGCGGGGTAACCGCCGCCGATGAAGAAGTCGCCGACATCCTGCGACGGGCCAATAAGCCGGTGCTGGTCGCAGCCAGCAAGGGCGATAACCAAGAACGCCGCGATGGTGCGGTCGAGTTCTACAACCTGGGCCTCAGCGAGATCTACCCTGTGTCAGGGATGCATGGGACGGGGGTCGGTGACCTGCTCGACGCGGTGGTCGAGGCATTGCCTCAGAAGCCACCGGAGAGCGAAGAGGATGACGACTCACTCAAGATCGCCATCGTCGGGCGGCCGAACGTCGGCAAGTCATCGCTGCTCAACCGTCTGTTGGGCAAAGAGCGTGTAATCGTCAGCCCGGTCCCCGGCACCACTCGCGATGCCATCGATACACAAGTCGTCTGGCATGACCAGCTCATCACCCTGATCGATACAGCGGGCATCCGCCGTCGAGGGAAAATCGACCATGGCGGCGTGGAGCAATACAGCGTCCTGCGCGCTCTCAAGGCACTCAAGCGGGCCGATGTCGCCCTGCTGTTGATCGATGCCATCGAAGGCATCACATCGCAGGATGCTCACATCGCCAGCTTTGTCCTTGAGGAGAAGTTAAGCGTGATCGTCCTGGTCAATAAGTGGGATGCTGTCGAGAAAGACAGCTATACCATGCTGCAGGAGGAGGAAAAGGTCCGCGACGCGCTGAAGTTCCTACCTTATGTGCCCATCATCTTTATCTCGGCCAAGACCGGGCAGCGCGTGAGCGAGATCATCCCCCTGGCGTTGCAAGTGCATGAAGAGCGTTTTGTGCGCATCCCTACCGCCGACATCAACCGTATTCTACGAGCAGCCGTCGCCAGGCAGGCTCCGCCCTTCAAGGCCGGTAAGCGGCTCAAGCTCCGCTATGGCAGCCAGGTGGCGGTCGATCCGCCCAAGTTCCTCTTTCATGTCAACGATGTCGACCTGGTGCATTTCACCTACGCACGCTATCTGGAAAACCAGATCCGGGCGGTCTACCCCTTCACCGGCACACCAATCCTGATGAGCTTCCGCGCCGGCAAGGAGGATCGGCGAGGAAGGTAGCCAGATCATAGGTGTCGGCTTTAGCTTCGCACCAATGTTGATTGAAGCCATGCAGTGAATGGCAGGTGTATGCTCCATGTAGGAATGAAAGACCGAAAACTCGTCGCTCTCTATGGCACGGGTGGCACCAGCAACCGGGGTAGGAAGAGCAGCATGACATTAACCGTCACCTGGCAAGCATAGGCCGCAGCCAACCCATACCTCTCGCGAATATAACTGTAAGCCCCTGCCAGCAGAGTCAGGAACAGCGCAACGAAGGCCACCGCGGTCAGCTGCTCAGGTATCCCGGCAGCGGCAGGCAGAAACAAAACCAGCGTTCCCAGACCCGCCCCAATGATTCCGGCTACTATTCCATGCCGTTCCTGAAGTCCCCCACGGAAGAAGAGCGTCTCGCCGAGCGGACCGGTAATCGCCAGCATCTGGAACAATGCGGGCAGGCTAATGCCGGGAAAGAGCAGTGAGGAAGTTGTCGCCAGGGCCTGGGGGGCGAATACAATCAGCATTAGTCCAATCGGCAGACCAAATATCAATCCCCAGCTCAAGCTGCCCAGCGAGATCTGGCCGCGCGGCTCGCCACCCCCTAGCAGCACCAGACTTCCCCCGATAACTATCAAGGCAATCCACATGATTGTGTAGCGGCTTTCCAGATCGCTGAGCACCCAGGTGCCCAGACCGAGCGCCAGGTAGACGAGCAGCGCGAAAACGGGATCGAAGCGCTGGGATATCTGCGCTTCGGCGCGGCTGGATGTTGACTCGACAGCTGGCGTAGGTGTGAGAACAGGAGCAGGCACAACAACAGGTTCTTGTACAGCAGGTTTGGACGGCTGCCCGACAACTGTCGGGGCGGGTTTAAGATGCTTGAAGGCCGGTGGCTCAGCTACCGGGAACCGGACTCGCTCTGTTGGCGAGATAACCGGATGGACCGATGACGCTCCTATGGAATGGGAAGGTTGATCGGCGACTCTGCCTCCTTCCAGGGGAAGGACAATCAATTGGTAAGCCTCTGGCGGCGGCAGGGGAATATGCTTGAGAGGAGGTATTCCCGGAGAGAGCGGCCGGCGTGCGGCCTCGACATCGACCTCCGGCAGGACAGGGGGATCGAATAAGGTTGTGTCCTGACCCCCGTGCTTCAGCGGAACAGTATGATGTATTCCGGCGTAAGAAAATACATCTTCTTCTGGTTCTGGTATAGGAGGGATTGTCATCAGGCATGTTCCCAGACTTGCCGGATAGCTGCGAGAGCCGTCTCTATGCGCTCTGCGGTAATCCAGTAATGTGTTACAGCGCGGAAGCTGCGTGGCCCGGTGACGTCCAGCCTGACGTTGTGTTCTCGCGCCAGGACTGCGGTCATCTGTGCTGCATCGATGGATCTTGACTCGTCGAGCCGGAAGAAGATCATGTTGGTTTGTACCTGCTGCATGTTGAGGTGAATACCTGGGATGTCGCTTAGACCCTCGGCCAGACGTTTGGCATTGCTGTGATCTGTTTGCAGCCTCTTGGTCATTTTCTCTATGGCGATAATCCCGGCCGCGGCCAGGATACCGATCTGGCGCATGCCGCCTCCCAGCATCTTGCGAAGACGGCGGCTGCGCTCGATGAAATCACATGACCCGCACAGGATTGCCCCCGCAGGTGCGCACAATCCCTTCGATAAGCAGAAGCTGATGCTGTCTGCCGGGGCGGCCAAATCCTTAACATCACAGCCAAATGCGGCTGCCGCGTTCCAGATACGCGCGCCATCGATGTGTAGTTTCAGGTCGCACTCGCTGCATAGCTCTCCTACCGAGCGTGTGTATTGGATGCTGAGCGGGATGCCACCGACCGCGCCATTGGTATTCTCAAGGCAAACCAGCCTGGTCGTAGGATAATGGATGTCGCGCGGGTCGCGGATGGCTGCGCGGATGTCAGCGAGGGAAAGGGTGCCTTCCTGCTGTATCGGGATGGTATAGGATGAGACGCCTCCTAATGCCGATGCTCCTGCGACCTCGTTGATGAAGGTGTGGGAACTCTGACCGACGATCATCTCATCACCGCGGTTGCAGTGAGCCAGGACGGCGATCAGGTTGCCCTGTGTGCCGCTTGAGACAAACAGGGCTGCCTCCTTGCCCAAACGCCTGGCAGCCAGCTCCTCTAAGCGGTTGATGGTCGGGTCTTCCCCGTAGACATCATCACCGACCTCGGCTTGATACATGGCTTCGCGCATCTCAGGCGTCGGCCAGGTGACAGTATCGCTGCGTAAATCTATGGAGTCCATCGGTTTCTCCACAAAAATGGATACATGCTGGTAACCTAGCACCCGGAAATAACGGGGACAAGCCGGCCAAGTCCGGTTTGGCTCTCACAACCTCACCCTGAGGAGCGTAGCAGCTCGATACACGATCTGCGTCTCCTCTCCGCCCGGCGGAGAGGAGGACATCGCCGACATAGCTATCAGCCACCGCTGCAGGGGGCGAGGTTCAGCGCCGCTCACCTATCAACCACGCTATCCTCGCATGCTACAGCCGATCTTAGCACAAGCAAATAGACTGCGACAGCCCTTTATCCCTGTTGAGCGGACTGTCTCATGGGTTTACCAAAACGGCGACCTGCCGAGGCCGCCGTTTCTTGCATATAGGATATACAGCTGGAAGGCTGCTGTCCGATCAGTATTTCCTGACGATGTTCCGGTACACAGTCGGCTGCCGGGCCTGGAGTGTCAACCGCTCTTCGCGGTGACGCTTGACTTCATCAAGATCGATGCGTGCCACGCAGTACCCCTCGACGAACTTTCCCTTTTTCTCTTTAGGGGCAGCTTTTTCGTCTTTTTGCCCCTCATCCTTCTTGTCGTCGTCTTTTTTGGCCTCTCCCGACGTGTTGTTGGATAAAGAGGCATGGACCTTGCCGCGCGGCCCGACGATCATGCTCTCTCCGCCAAAGGTCAATGTGACATCTTCTCCAACGCGATTTGAGCCCGCCACAAAGACGGCATTCTCGTAAGCGCGTGCTTTCAGATAGGTTTTCCATTCCTCAATGTCGTCTTTTTCCCAACTTGCCAACACACACAGCAATTCGGCGCCATCAAGTACCAGGCTGCGCGCCACCTCCGGAAAAGCCAGGTCCCAGCCCAACACCATCCCAATATTGCCAATCTGGGTCTCGAAGACGGGCAGCCGATATCCCTCGCGGAAGGCCATTCGCTCTTCGCCTTTGAGGTGAGCCTTGCGGTAATCACCGATGAATTCGCCATCCGGGCCGATCAACACTGCTGCATCATACAGAATGCTTTCAACACGCTCCTTGGCAACCATACCAAAGGCGATATGGACACCGAGCTGTTGGGCACGTTGAGCCATCAAATTGACGGTTGGGCCAGGGACAAGCTGGGCAAGATTGGTGAACTTGACACCCAGCTCGTAACCACTGGTCACGAGCTCGGGGAAGAGAATCAGATCGACCTTTTGCTGGTTGGCGATCTTGGAAACAATATCAGACATCTTGACCAGGTTGTTCTCAAGCTCGCCCAGCTCGGGCTTCATCTGCACGGTAGCAACAGTGATCTCACGCATGAATACTCCTTATCAGTCACATTACAGAATGGGCAGAACTGTAGCCGAATCGCAGCCAACTGTCAAGCAACTCGAAACATATGGTTGATATTTTTTATGACAGTACAACCATCACAGTATGATCCTCGGCTACATATCATTAACTATTGTCAGTCAGGAACTGCAGGAATTCCTCGTTGCTTTCGGTGCGGCGCAGCTGATCGATGACAGCCTCTGTAGCGGCGGTCATTTCCATGCCTGCACCGTTAGGCAGTGGAGCCATCATCTGGCTGAGCATACGGCGCATTAACCAAACGCGCTGGAGGATGTCTGCACCAAGCAGCAGCTCTTCACGCCGTGTGCTGGAACGCTCGATATCGAATGCCGGGAAGGTGCGGCGCTCTTGCAGCTTGCGGGAAAGATGCAGCTCCATATTACCGGTGCCCTTGAACTCTTCGTAAATGACATCATCCATGCGGGAACCGGTATCGACCAAGCAGGTGGCGATGATGGTGAGCGAGCCACCTTCCTCGATATTACGGGCTGCACCAAAGAACCTTTTGGGAGGATAAAGTGCGCTGGGGTCAAGACCGCCGGAGAGTGTACGTCCACTGGGAGGCACAACCAGGTTGTAAGCTCTTGCCAGCCGGGTGATGCTGTCCATCAGGATCACCACGTCTTTTCCGCTTTCTACCAGGCGTTTGGCCCTTTCCATGGCCATCTCGCTGACATGCACCTGGCTGGTCCATGCTTCATCGAAGGTTGAGGCAATCACCTCTGCCTCGACTGAGCGATCCATGTCAGTGACCTCTTCTGGGCGCTCACCGATCAGCAGGACCATGAGATGGACTTCCGGATAATTGTGGCTAATGCCGTTGGCAATCTCTTTGAGGACAGTTGTCTTGCCGGCTTTGGGTGGGGAGACAATCAGCCCACGCTGCCCACGTCCGATCGGTGCCACCAGGTTGAGCAGGCGGGTAGAAAGAATGCGCCCATTGGTCTCCAGATCGAAACGTCTTTCCGGGAAGATAGGAGTGAGCTGCTCGAAATGTGGGCGCTTCTTGGCCTGTTCCGGATCGAGGCCATTGACTGCCTCGACGCGCAGCAGACCATAGTACTTCTCGGTATCCTTGGGAGGTCTCACCTGCCCAACAACAAGATCGCCGGTTCGTAAGTCAAAGCGTTTGATCTGCGTTTGGCTGACGTAAATATCATCTGGCCCAGGCACATAGTGATCGGAACGAAGAAAGCCAATCCCTTCTTCGATGATCTCCAGGACGCCGCCGCGCAATTGGAAACCTTGTTGCTCGGCTTTGTGACGTAGCAAAGCCAGGATCAGGTCTTGTTTCTTCATGCGACTGAGTCCGGCAATCTCAGCTTCACGTGCTATCTCACGCAGTTCAGACAACGTCATCACTTCAAGTTCTGCTATATTCATTTGCTTGTATCCTGTTTCCTTCCTGTCTCCAACGGGATGTATTTGAGAGAGGATTTGCTCTCATGATTTCTCGGCTGCTTGTTCCAGGGCAAATACTTCGTCATGGGTTAACTTCCAACCCAACGATCCTAAGATTTCCTGGGCCTGGCGTGCGTTACGAGCACCAGGAATGGGGAATGCCCCTTTACTGATAACCCAATTGACCGCAACTTGCACTGGGGTCTTTCCTCCATATGCCTGTCCGATCTCTCGCATCAGGCCGATGAGCGGCTGTACCCGGAGCAAGAAGTCACGGTCATAGCGTCGCCCGCGTACGCCGGGCAGCGGTGTGTTCGGTGTATATTTTCCGGTCAACACACCCTGCTCCAAGGGGCTGTAGGCGATGAGTGTAATGTTAAGCTCTCGGCACAGGTCTAATAAACCACTGTGTTCCGGATTGCGGTGCAATAAACTATAATGCACCTGGTTAGAAGTCAAATGGATCCCTCGATCTGCAAGAAGCGCATGGGCCTGTCTGGTCTGCTCGACATTGTAGTTCGATATACCTCCCAAACGCACTAGTCCAGCCTCGATGACGTCTCCTAGAGCCGAAACCCATACATCGATGGGCATAGGAGGGCTTGGCCAGTGAATCTGATAGAGATCAATCTTCTGTAAACCCAGACGTTTTAAGCTGCCCTGGAGAGCCTTCTTAAAACTACCTTTCGTTAAGCGCCAGGGAAGAGGAAAGAATTTTGTAGCGACAAAAGGCTTTTTGTCGGTGGCCTGCAGGAATGTTCCTATTAGAGTCTCGGAACGCCCAGATCCATAGATTTCGGCAGTGTCCAGGAAGTTGACGCCTCCGCCCAGGCTGGTGTCGAAGGCAGCTTGTAGATCCGGGACCGAATAGTCACCCCAAAAGGAGCGTGCGCCCCAGGCCCAGGCTCCAATACCTAAAGGACTGACACGCACATCACTTGCGCCCAGTGACACCATGGGGGGTATTGGTTGTCCAGTCATTGGTTGACCGATCTTATATAGGCTTTAAGATACATACTTCAAGGGCTTATGCATGCCGAACCGTTGGCTCTGCTTGATTCAAGTAATAATTGCTTTGATAGAATACCCTGCAGATTGACCTTTAGGGCTATTGCTGCCAGCAAACCTCATGCTAGGTTGGGCAACTCACTGTGGATGCGCTATACCTTGTGAAGGCGAGCGAGCAGGAATCTTACCAAGTTATTAGGAGACAAGGGAAATCCTGATCGAAGTATAACACGGTGCTTGGTCAGCCGTCAACGCGCGTACGCGCGCGTTGACGCGCCCGGCACATCGATGCTGCATTTAGTGTAAAGCGGCTAAGTGAGTATCATAGTGAAGGGCAATATAATCATCTTGACGCAATTATACGCCTACCCCAGACTTTCTTGCCTGTTATGTTCAATTGCCAAATAGGAGGAAATCAAATGCCTGTACCCAGTGACATTGAGATCGCCCAAGCAACCCCCCTGATACCCATCGTTGAGATCGCCAGTCAATTAGGCCTTACAGAAGACGATCTCGAACTCTATGGTAAATACAAAGCCAAGGTACATTTGGATGTGCTCGATAGGTTGAAAGATCGCCCACAGGGCAAATACATTGATGTAACCGCTATTACACCCACACCTCTAGGTGAGGGAAAATCGACGACCATGGTCGGGCTGACCCAGGCGCTCGGTTCAGAGCTGGGTAAGAATGTCATGTGCTGCATTCGCCAGCCCAGTATGGGCCCAACCTTCAACATCAAAGGCGGCGCTGCGGGCGGCGGCTACAGCCAGATCATCCCGATGGAGGACTTTAACCTGCACCTGACCGGTGACATTCATGCCATCACCGTCGCGCATAACCTGGTCGCCGCCGCGCTCGATACACGCATGTACCACGAAAGCCGCCAGTCAGATGTGGGCTTGGGGAAGGCCGGCATTACACGGCTGGACATCGACCCTGACACCATCACCTGGAACCGCGTGGTGGATGTATGCGATCGCATGCTGCGCCAGATCGATGTTGGGCTTGGCGATGCTGAGCGGCTGATGAAGGACGGCTCGCCCAGCCCCATCTTCCCTCGCAGGACCGGCTACGATATCACCGTTGCCAGCGAGATCATGGCCATCCTGGCACTAGCTACCAGTCTTAAGGATATGCGCGAGCGTTTCGGCAAGATCGTGGTTGCCCTCGACAAGAAAGGCAACCCGGTTAACCTGGAGCAGCTGGGCGTGGCAGGCGCAGTGACGGTCCTCATGCGGGACGCGCTGATGCCCAACCTGATGCAGACACTCGAAGGACAGCCTGCTTTCGTTCATGCCGGGCCATTTGCCAACATCGCACATGGCCAGTCGTCCATCATCGCTGACCAGATCGCGCTCAAGGTGGCCGATTACGTCGTGACGGAAAGCGGCTTCGGCGCGGATATCGGCATGGAGAAATTCTTCGGTATCAAGTGCCGCTACTCGGGGTTGATCCCCAACTGTGTCGTGCTGGTAGCGACGGTTCGCGCTCTCAAGATGCACGGCGGGGGCCCCAAGGTTTCCCCCGGCAAACCGCTTGATGAGGCTTACACTAAAGAGAACCTCCCACTTCTCGAAGCGGGCCTGCCAAACCTGGGGCGGCATATCCGGAACGCGCTTAAGTATGGCGTCCCGGTAGTAGTTGCCGTTAACGGTTTCAAGGATGATACGGATGCCGAATTAGAGATGGTGCGCGAGTATGCTGCATCTCAGGGCGCCGAGGACTCTGTCAAGAGCACCCACTGGGCTGATGGCGGCAAAGGCGCGGCTAAACTGGCCGAGGCCGTTGTGGCAGCTTGCGATAAGCCCAGCAATTTCAAGTTCCTCTACCCATTGGAGTGGCCCATCAAACAGAAGATCGAGCATATTGCCAAAGAGATTTATGGCGCCGATGGCGTGAGCTATGAACCGATAGCTGAAGAGCAGATTGCCAATTACGAGCGTATTGGTTTTGGCAATCTGCCGATCTGCATGGCCAAGACGCATCTGAGCTTCACTGCTGACCCAACGATCAAGGGGGCGCCGACCGGCTTTACCATCCCCGTGCGCGAGGTGCGTGCCAGTGCGGGGGCCGGCTTCATCTACCCACTGTTGGGGCAGATGAGCACCATGCCCGGCATGGCGACGCATGCAGCCTACATGGATATCGATATCGATGTGGAGACGGGGAGGATCAAAGGACTGTTCTAAAAGCTTGGCACTTCACCGAACGCAGCCGGGGCATAGCAGAATTTGCTATGCCCTGATACTTTCACCATGCTGTCTTCTGAGTACAATCGGGATATAGGCAGATGGTAACTACTCAGCTATCTGGTGCTCTCTACTGTGGCCATAAGCGATGCACAAAAGGTAAATATGTAAAACGTGAGACGTGACGAGTATCCAGCCTGAGTTTACAAGCACAGATCGAAGCTTGAAAAGCTAAAAGCTAAAAGCTAAGAGCCAACAGCTAAGACTGAGTAGTTACGGCAGATGTTACTTTTGTATTGTGACGACCACTCTATTGAGGGGGGAATGTTATGGCAGACTCAAGTGAAACAGATCGTCTTTACCGGGAGGGCGTGGCCGCTATCCGGGCCGGCGATAAGGCGACAGGCAGAGAGAAGCTGATGAAGGTGGTCGAGCAGGATCAGCTTCACGAGCAGGCCTGGTTGTGGCTCAGCACCTGCGTGGACACCGATGAAGAACGCATCATCTGTCTTCAGAATGTCCTGACGATCAATCCTCGTAGTGAGGCTGCCCTCAAGGGCTTGAGCAAACTGGGCGCTTCGCTTCCAGGAGATGATACTGGGCCGGAGCCGCCATCCTCACAAATCCAAGCCTCACCCTCTCCTGGCAGCGAGCTCCCTCCCGAGGAGCAATGGCGTGCCGGCCTGCTTGAAAAGCCTGCCGGCGATGGAGAGTATGTCTCCGATGCTATCCTGATTCCCAGTTGCAGAGAGCCGGCGCCACGCACCTTACTCGATCTGACCAGTGCCTGGGCAAACGCCCTGATCTTCAAGATCATCGGCCCTTACGATGAAGAGGTGCAGTATGGCTCGGTGCCCCACATCCTGATCAATATTAACGTTGCGGTGTTCTTGCAGGTGTTGGCGGCTCTCCTCTTTTTTGTACTGCTGCTTGCTGTCGGGCGCAATCCCGACTCTCTGCTTTCGCCCGCGATCCAATCGCTCAATGAAATGCTGGCGGCTATTGAGGAATTCAATAGCGCCAATTGGATCTATCCGGCACTCAGGCCTGCTTATAACTATTTGGTGGCTGCCACAGGCGGCGGTTCGATTCCCCGCATCTCGCCTGAGGTAGCAGCCGCGTTTGGCACGATTTTTGCGGTGTACCTGATCCTGACGGTGCTGTTAACGTTTGTCGGTCAGATGTTCCTGGCCATTGCTGTCAACGCTGTAGCCGAGCGGCTGGGCGGCAAAGGGGATATCATTCAATTGACCCTAGCTCTGACCATTGGCCTGGTTGCTACCAGCATCGTGCAAATTCCCGTGTGGCTGCTTGCGCCTTTCTCTCCGGCGATCCTGGCTGTGGGTTCGTTGGTTGCAAGCATCTACCAATTCTTGCAGATGGCCAATGCCGTCAAAGCCGCGCATAAGCTGAATATCCTGGTGTCTATGGGGACGGTAATTATTGCCGGGACAGTGATGAGCATGGTGGTAGGCTGTCTTTTCTTTGCCATCAGCCTTATTCCATCTTTGTAGGATGTGATGAGCAAGCCAACCGCTCAGCCTGCTTGAGATCGTCGGGGGTATTGACGTTGAAGAAGCTCAAACGGTCCGGGTCGAAGCGCTCGATCTCTGCACTGCCGACACGGCGAACAAGCACCTTGTCCAAAAAACCGATTGCTTTAAGCTCTTTAGCATCAATACAGCGGCGGATCGGTTCCAGACAGCCTTTGCCATAGACAGCATGCATGCTCTGGGGATAATCGTCCCCGCTAAGAGGTACAACGACATCGTAACCTTCTCTGAGATTGATCAGGTAGCGCAGCAGCTCCGGGTTGAGAAAGGGCTGATCGCAGCTTACCACCAGCGTGTGTTCCGCGCGAGTCCGAGTAATAGCCGTGTATAATCCGCCTAGAGGTCCTTTACCGGGAAGTAGATCGGTGAAGACAGGCAAACCCAGCCGGACATACTCAGAAGGTTTATTGGCAATAATCACCAACTCATCAGTAAGAGAGGCCACCCGCTCGATGACCCG
This sequence comes from Anaerolineae bacterium, assembly GCA_016927375.1. GTDB lineage: Bacteria > Chloroflexota > Anaerolineae > Aggregatilineales > UBA3940 > JAFGMS01. The sequence continues at coordinate 20,143 of JAFGMS010000139.1, read as the reverse complement.
CTCGATGATGGACCGCCCGCCAACCAGAGCAAAAGCCTTGTTAGCTCCCATACGGGAGCTTTGCCCACCCGCCAGTATTGCAGCGCTGATCGATATGGACATCTATGGCCTGACCTCCTCAACTGCATGCAGATTACGGATTACAGGCAGGTATGCCGCGCACGACCTCGGCTATTCTGTCCGCATCCGGCACACCACCATAACTGGCAACTGCCTTTCCACACCCATTCACCACGATCAGGGTGGGCAGCCCTCGGATGCCATAACGCTTGACGGCCTCCAAGCCAACATCGCTGTGTTCATCCAGCCGGAGCACCATTGCTTCATTTGCTAACTCGATCTTATAGGAATTTCCTTTTTTGATCTGGCCTACATCCAGGTTGCCGAGCTGTGTCACCGAAGTGGCAAGTGCTGAGTGCTGAGCAACCCGGGAACGAGTCTAGACTCGTTTCTGACCCTCTCTGGACCCGTTCGCGATCCTCGGAAGACCCTAAGGGTTTTGAAAACCCTTAGGGTTGGGGCAGTCCCTACCTTTCACGTTGAGCCAAAAAATGATGGTCTTGAGCAATCAAATCACCCGTTGCTGCTATTTGTATCTATTCTATATCTCTCAAAGTAGTGATGAGTACACAGCTTACCGTTCACCAACATCAGCCATATGCCATAAGCCATCAGCCATATGCCACATTACCTAGATGCGCCATGAGCTTCTGGTATTACATCGACCATACGTGGTATCATGACGCCCATTGCCTGATGCTCGGGAAATAGAGACTGATGAGCGACAACCTGCAAAACCTCAAAGCAAGGTACAAACGACTGGCCGAAGCCCTATCCCAGGAGTACGGTCATCCCACCTGGCGGCAGCATCTGCCCCCCGTCGATGAGCTGGTGAGCACCATTCTCTCGCAAAACACATCCGATACCAACCGCGACAAGGCCTTCGATGCGCTCAAAGAGCGCTTCCCGGCCTGGGAAGCGGTACGCGATGCCCCGGTCGATGACATCATCGAGGCCATCCGCCCGGCCGGGCTGTCGAACCGGAAAGGGCCGCGCATCCAGGCCGCGCTGAGCCACCTCACCGAGACCCAGGGCAGCATCACCCTCGATCATCTGGCGGATATGCCCGTCGAGGAAGCCAAAGCCTGGCTGACCGGCATCGATGGCATTGGGCCCAAGACGGCTGCCATCATCCTGTGCTTCGCCTTTGGGCTGCCTGCTTTCCCTGTCGACACCCATGTCCACAGAGTGACCGGGCGGCTGGGACTGATCGACAAGAAAACAAGCGCCGAGAAGGCTCACACTGTGCTGGAGGAGATCGTCCCTCCTGAGGATTATTACGCCTTCCACCTGCAGGTCATCCAACACGGCCGGCAGGTGTGCCACGCGCGCGGTCCGGAATGTGATCGATGTGTGCTCCGGCAGGACTGTGATTACTTGCAAGCCATAAAACGTGAAGAGAAAAAACGTCAAACGTAATCCGTAACTCAGGGCTGTCTTTTAATCGTCAATCATCAATCGTCAATCGTCAATCCGGAGGTTGCCTTGTCCAACGACAAACGTCCCATAACCATCGACGATCTCTACAAGCTCGTTGCTATCGAAGACCCATCCATCAGCCCGGACGGTCGCTATATCGCCTATGTCCAGGTGACCATCGATAAGATCGAGGACGCCTATCAGCGCAACCTGTGGTTGGCTCCAACAGATGGGGAGAAACCCGTCCGGCTTACTTACAGCGGCAAGGATTCGCAGCCGCGCTGGTCACCGGACGGCAGAGTGCTGGCTTTTACCTCGGGCCGGGGCGAGAAGCCTCAAATCTACCTGCTGCCCATCGATGGGCCGGGTGGCGAGGCCCGCGCGCTGACTGCCATGCCCAACGGCGCCGGCCGCGCTGCCTGGTCGCCCGACGGGACACAGATAGCCTTTCTATCGAAGGTGAACGCCGAAGAGCGCGCCGGAGAAGATCGGGGTGAGGAAGATCCGCCTCCGGCAGACAAATTCGAGGCTACACAGCAGGTCGAGCGCAAGGAGCATGAAGAGGCCGAGCGCTGGGACCCGCGCCCGGTATGGCGCATTCCCTACCGCCAGGGCACCTCTTTCCTCGATGACCGTTTTGACCAGATTTATGTGATGCCCGCTGCCGCCGGGCTGAGCAAGGAAGAGGCCAGGCCGCGCCGCCTGACGGGCATCGATGCCCACCACGATGAGCCCCGGTGGACGCCGGACGGCCAATACATCCTCACGGCGCGGGCTTCGGAGCCGGAAAGCGACGAGCCGTCGCGCTCCAGGTGTCTGTACCGGATACGTTTAGCCGACGGCGCTGAGGAGCGTCTGACCGATGATGAGTATGCCGGCGGCAATCCTCTTCCCTCACCGGATGGCCGGTGGATTGCCTACAATCGCATCCCCCATCAGAACATGTACACGCACATAACGCGGCTGGCGTTGATCCCTTCTGATGGAGGCGCCCCCCGCGACTTGACCCTGGCGCTGGATCGCTCGCTGGCCATGACCGCCAACCGGCCCTGGTCGGGCTTCCGCTGGACGGCTGACAGCCGGGCGATCATCTTTTTAGCCGGGGACCAGGGAAATACCGAGGTTTATCAGGCCGATGTCGCCACCGGCGTGGTCGAGAAGGTCATTCCCGGCTGCATGCAGGTTGAAGATGTCGATATATCGGCCGGGGGCGGGATCGCCTTCAGCGCCGGCACGCCGGAGAACCCGTCGGAGCTGTTCTGGCAGCCCGTCGATGCCGATAGCCCGCAGCAGCTCACCGAGGCTAACACAGCCTTGCTCGACGAGGTCATCGTCCAGCCCACGCAGGAGATGCGTTTCCAATCCCACGACGGGACCGAGATACAAGGCTGGTACATCCTGCCGCCCGGCTACGAAGAAGGTCAGTCATATCCTCTGGCCTTCAACATCCACGGCGGACCACACGTCATGTGGGGACCCGGCTCCCGCACCATGTGGCACGAGTGGCAGCTCCATGCAGCGCGAGGGTACGTGGTCTTCTACTGCAATCCGCGCGGCGGTGAAGGCTACGGTGAGGCTTTCCGGCGCGCCCTGTACCGCGGCTGGGGTGAAGCCGATTTCCCCGACCTGATGGCGGGCATCGATGCCTTGTTGTCTAAAGGCTTCGTCGACCCGGACCGGATGGCCGTCACCGGTGGTTCCTATGGCGGGTTCATGACCGCCTGGGTAGCCGGCCACACCGATCGCTTTGCCTGCGCCTTTGCCCAGCGCGGCGTCTACAACCTGACCAGCTTCTACGGTACATCCGATATCCCCACCCTGATCAGTGACGAGTTCGATGTGGAGCCATGGGAAGAGCCGGAGTTGTTGTGGAAGTACTCTCCGGCAGCTTATGCCCACCACATCAAGACACCGCTGGTGATCCTGGCGAGCGAGAACGATTTCCGGGTTCCCATCGAGCAGTCGGAGCAGCTATTTGCCATGGTTCGCCGCAGCGGCGGGACGGTCGAGTTCCTGCGCTACCCGCGTGACGGCCACGAGCTGTCACGCAGCGGCGAGCCCGCCCACCGCGCCAGCCGCCTGCAGCAGATGCTCGATTGGTTTGACAAGTACTGTGTGCCCAAGCAAACATAGCTATCGCGACGCATGACAACGCCATTGCGGTGCATGATAATGCTTCCGTGTCGCCTGACGATAAAGGTGCGTGACTATGCAAGAGCGGCTTGGCCGGGCTATGCGCCCCCGCTGAGGAATAGAATTCCCCAGCTACAAATGTAATGTCCACTGAAGTGGACTCGACCTCCTGTGTAAGGGGGCGAACTTCCTTACAGAGGCCCAGGCCTTCTCCTTATGTGGACAGGAAACCCTACCACCTGCCAAAAAGTCCACTTTCAGTGGACATCACAACTATAGCCCGGCCAATTCTATTGCCGGGCGGGGCTGATAGGCGCACTGAGCGGCTGGTTGGGATAAAAAGGCATGTTGGGTCAAGGAACGAGGGCGGTGATGGCATCAGGAGACCGGTCACAATCCTCGACTGAACCGGCGCCCCAGAGAAACATCGTGGCCTCCTGAAGGAACATGGCGGTGTCTCAAAGAAACATCACGATGTTATGGAGAAACATTGCCATGTTATAGAGGAACATGGTGATGTCTTAAAGAAACATTGCCATGTTATGAAGAAACATTGCCATGTTATGAAGAAACATTGCCATGTTATGAAGAAACATTGCCATGTTATGAAGAAACATCGTGATGTTATAGAGGAACATGGTGATGTCCTAAAGAAACATCGCGGCGTCTTAAAAGAACATCGCGATGTCTTTCCTCGTTCCTACGCTCTGCGTAGGAATGCCCAGGTGGACGTTCTGTGTCCAGACAGGGCTATCAATCCATGGCTAAAGAAGGAAACCTGCGAGTAATTGAGAGCATCCCCGTGTTAAGCTGGCTCAACCGAAGCGTCTCTTATGACGAATGGATATCCTGGTCTGATGAATGCTAAGCCCAAACGCCCTCTTTTCGTAACCTTGCTGGCAGTCGCGGTGTTTATCTTATCGGTTGCCGGCTTTACCGGCCTCGCTGTTGGCCTGGCGCGCCGGCACATCTTTACCGAGCTGAACCTGGCTCTGCCGTTCTGGCTGCTCCTGACATCCGGCGGCATATGGGGTATCATCTGGCTGGGAGTCGCCTGGGGGTTATGGCGATTATTATCCTGGTCGCGCCGGGCAGCCATTGTATGTTTCATCATGTACCAGATCATGTTCATTGGGCAGCAAGGCCTGTTTGCACAGGGCGAATACGAACGTGCCCGGCTCCCTTTCGTCATCGGCGCAGCAGTGCTGTTAAGCGCCCTGGTGATATTCGGTTTGACGCGTCCACGCGTGCAACAGGCATTTGAAGCAAGCAGCAATGTAATGGGCACTGAGTGATGGCTCCTCCGGTTGTTGGCTGCGGGCTGATGCCGGAAGCTTACAGAAAGTCGAAGGTCTATGCCGAAGAATAATCGAAAGCCAAAGAAAAACGATGTTGAACAGTCCAACGTCGCACTTCGTGAGATGCCGGAACCGCAGCAGCCGGCCCCAGACGGAAGCAAGCGTTCGTCTTCCCATCAAGCGGCCCGGCGAGAAGCAGACCCCAGGCTTGAGCATCTCAACGACCTCAGATATCAGGCCAGGCAGGGAGGCGGCGAAGAGCGCATCGCCAAGCAGCATAAGCAGGGCAAGATGACAGCCCGTGAGCGGCTTGAGCTGCTGCTCGACACCGGCAGCTTCCGGGAACAAGATGCCTTTGTTCTCCATCGCGAGCGCAACTTTGGCATGGACAAACCTGATAAGCAGTTTCTGGGCGATGGCGTCATCACCGGCTGGGGCACCATCAATGGGCGTTTGGTCTACGTCTACTCACAGGATTTCACCGTTCTTGGGGGCAGCCTCTCCGAAGTCCACGCCGAGAAGATCTGCAAAATCCTGGATATGGCAATGAAGACCGGCGCCCCGGTAATCGGCATCAACGATTCGGGGGGGGCCCGCATCCAGGAAGGCGTAAAATCGCTGGGCGGGTATGCTGAGATTTTCCTCCGTAACACATTAGCATCAGGGGTGGTTCCCCAGATTTCGGCCATCATGGGGCCGTGTGCAGGCGGCGCGGTCTATTCCCCCGCGCTGACCGATTTCATCTTTATGGTCAAGAACACCAGCAACATGTTTGTCACCGGGCCGGATGTGATCAAGGCCGTCATGCATGAAGAAGTAACCTTCGAAGACCTGGGTGGTGCGATGACCCACAATGCTGTCTCCGGTGTGAGCCACATGGCCGCCGAGAGCGAGGCAGACTGCCTGGCTCTGATCCGCGAGCTGCTGACCTACCTGCCGCAGAATAACCTGGAGGACCCGCCCTTTGAGGCAACCAGCGACGATCCGCTGCGCATGGATGACCGGCTGAATACCATCATCCCGGAGAACCCCAACAAACCCTACGATGCCAAAGATGTGATCCGGATGATCGTAGACAGCGGGCAGTTCTATGAAATCCAGGAGCACCATGCCAGGAATATCGTAGTCGGTTTTGCGCGGCTTGGCGGGCACAGCGTGGGGATCGTTGCCAACCAACCCGTCGAGCTGGCAGGCGTGCTTGATATCAGCGCAGCAATCAAGGGGGCACGTTTTATTCGCTTCTGCGATTGTTTCAATATCCCCATTGTCACATTCGAAGATGTGCCCGGCTTCCTGCCCGGCGTCGACCAGGAGCATGGAGGGATCATCCGGCACGGGGCCAAGCTGATCTATGCTTACTGTGAGGCAACCGTGCCCAAGATTACGGTCATCACTCGTAAGGCGTATGGCGGGGCCTACTGTGTTATGAACAGCAAACATGTCCGGGGCGACCTGAACCTGGCCTGGCCAACAGCCGAGATCGCCGTGATGGGGCCGGACGCCGCGGTCAACATCATCTTCCGTAAGGAACTGGCCGAGGCCGATGATCCGAATGCTCGCCGGGCCGAGTTGGTTGCCGATTACCGTGAGCGTTTTGCCAACCCATACGTGGCGGCAGGTCGCGGCTACATCGATGATGTCATTGAGCCGCGCGAGACGCGCCCACGCCTGATCAATGCGTTAGAGGTGCTGCGCAACAAGCGCGACACCAACCCGCCGAAGAAACATGGCAATATTCCGCTGTGAAAACGGTGAGTTTACCGTTCACAGCTTAAAGACTAACAGCTAAAAGCTAAGAGCTGACAGCTTACCGAGGTGACTTATGGCTGGCTCACCACCAACCCTTTTCAAGAAAGTGCTGATTGCCAACCGGGGCGAGATTGCCGTTCGCATCATCCGCGCCTGCCGTGAGCTAGGACTCTCCAACGTGGCGATTTACTCCGATGTAGACCGGAATGCCATGCATGTTCGCTATGCCATCGAGGCCTATCACATCGGCCCACCGCCCGCGCGTGACAGCTACCTGCGCATCGGCAAGATCATCGAGACCGCCAAGAAATGCGGCGCCGATGCCATTCATCCCGGTTATGGCTTCCTGGCCGAGCGCCCTGAGTTTGCCCAGGCTTGTGATGATGAGGACATCGCTTTCATCGGGCCACCTGCTTCGGCAATTGGGGCAATGGGTGATAAAGTTGTTGCACGCAAAACGGTCGAGGCGGCTGGTGTGCCCATCGTCCCCGGCACTGAGCTGGACCTGCGCGACGAAGAGCTGGGAGCAGCGGCGGCGTTTGTCGGTTTCCCCCTCCTGATTAAGGCCACGGCCGGCGGAGGAGGCAAGGGAATGCGGCGGGTGGATCGCCCGGAGGACTTCGAGGGCGCCTTGCAGAGTGCCCGCCGCGAGGCAGAGGCCGCTTTTGGCGACGGAGCTGTGTATCTGGAGAAGCTCATTGAAGGCGCCCGCCACGTCGAGATTCAAATCATGGCTGATGCCCATGGCAACGTCGTCCATCTTGGCGATCGTGAATGCTCGATCCAGCGCCGTCATCAGAAGCTGCTGGAAGAGTCTCCCTCGGTATATATTGACCACGATTTGCGCGAGAGGATGGGCGCGGTAGCTGTAGCCGCCGCCCGCGCGGTCAATTACGTCAACGCAGGTACCATCGAGTTCCTGGTCGACAAGGATCACAATTTCTATTTCCTGGAAATGAACACGCGCCTCCAGGTTGAGCACCCGGTGACTGAGCTGGTCACCAATGTCGATATCGTCAAGGAGCAAATCCGTGTTGCGCGTGGTCGTAAGCTGAGCCGGACGCAAGATGAAATTCAGTTCAACGGCCATGCTATTGAGTGCCGGATCAATGCAGAAGACCCTTACAACAACTTCTTGCCTGCAACAGGGACGATCAGAGCACAAACCCTGCCTACCGGGCCGGGCGTACGCGTGGATGCCGGTGTGACAACCGGAGATTTGATCACACCTTACTACGATCCCATGATCGCCAAGCTGGTCTGTTGGGGAGAGACTCGCGGCGAGGCCCTGCTGCGGATGCGCCGGGCCCTGGCTGAGTATCGTATTCTAGGGCTCAAGACTAACATTCCATTTCACCAGCATCTCCTCGATAGTGCTCGCTTCATTGCGGGGCAATACGATACCGCATTTGTCGAAGAGCGCTTCTCAATGAGCGAAGACAATGACAATAGGCCGGAGATCGCGGCCATCTTTGCGACACTGGTCGCGCATGAAGCGCATCGCAAGGCCTCACAGGTCGTAGGGCGCAATCAACGCGACATAAGCAACTGGAAGTGGGTTGGGCGCTGGGAGCGCATGGGGCGCCAGTAAGGACAGCTCGTAGTTGTTGGTTCTTAGTTTACGGCTCTTAGCTTATGCTGTATGCCATACGCTATTAGCCATACGCCACAAGCCGGGAATGTATTTATGAGATATGAAGTTACGGTAAATGACCAGACATACATGATTGAGGTCAACCAGGACGGCAAAATCGCCGTTGATGGGCAAGATACCCTGGTTGAGTTTTCTCGCATTGGCGATTCGGGTTTGTATTTACTGCTGGTCAATAATGAGTCATTCGAGGGGTTGGTTGAAAAGCACGAAGACCTCTGGCAGGTGGTCTTCCGGGGCGATCTCTACGAAGTTCAGGTTAATGATGAGCGTGCACAGCTAATGCGGGCACGTGCCCACATGTCTGTGCCGGACAGTGGTGAGCTTCCGATCAAGGCGCCTATACCGGGCCTGGTGATCAATATCCCGGTCGAGATCGGTCAGGAGGTAGCCAAGGGTGATAATCTCATCATCCTCGAGTCGATGAAGATGGAGAATGAGCTCAAAGCCCCGCGTGATGGGCGGATAGAGCGCATTAGCGTCGAGGTGGGCAGCAGTGTCGAGCAATATCAGACGTTGATGGTGCTCGTGTAGAGTGAGCGCTCACGAATTGTCGTTGCAATCTCACCGATCTGCGGTGTATAATGAGGGGCGATGCGGGTATAGTTCAGTGGTAGAACGTTAGCTTCCCAAGCTAAATGTCAGGAGTTCGAATCTCCTTACCCGCTCTCCCGGGGCGACAGATCGACCGCCCCGGGTTTTGTTTTACCTCATGCGGCTCGGCTGTTTTTGCGGCATCTTCGAGCATCATACGCGCTGCACGACGCCCCATCTCAACAGCATAATTCGTCCCCCTGTCCCACGGGTACACCTGGCTCATAGAAGCGAAGTACAATCCCTCCATCGGAGTACGGATGTCCGGTAGATGTTGTGAATGATTGACAAACGGCACCGGCTGCGCATATGGAGATCGGAACAGCCAGCGTTTGCGTATCCACTCCGGAGAGAAACCCGGATTGACTCGTTTGAGCGCAGGCAAGTAGCGAGCAGCCAGTTCCTCCTCGCTCATGCGAAAATAGGCATGTTCAGGAGACAGGTAATCCCCCAGATAGACCAGGTGATCCCCTCCATAATATTCCTTCGATAAGTAATTGGTGTGCTCCACCAGCGCCAGGAAGGGGAAGGTGTTCTCATCTTTATCCGGGCCGGCGGCGGGCAGATTGAGCCAGTAGGTACCATCGGTCATCAGCTGCCGGTCGAGTGCCAGGATCAGGCATTGTGCGCCGATGCTGTGCAAGTTACGCAACTTAGAGGCATACGGATCGGGCAGATCGGGGGTCAGCTTAAGCATTGCAGCCGGACTTGTGGTGCTGAGCACCTGGTCAAAGTAACCGCCGACCTTCTTAGTGGCTACCCTGAGCTCGCTTCCTTCAACAGAAGTAATCTGCCCGATGTAGGCATTCAGGTTGATGGTCACACCCAGCTTCCAGGCCGCTGCTGCAATATCATTGAGTGCTTCTTGAAACCCGCCGACATAGGTCCCCAGCTTTGCCGTGCGTTTGTTCATCCGTGCCCAGAACCAGGCCATATTGACCTGATCGTAGAGGGGGCCGAACTTGCCGATCAGCATCGGCTTCCAGAAGCGCTCATGGGCAGCCCTGCCCATCCAGCGGTATGCCCAGTCATTAGCTGTGTACTTTTCCAGAAAGAGGCCATTAGGGATGAATGCCACCACACCACTAACCAGCCCCATCCGCAGCCGGTCGATCAATGACATGCTGGGAATACGTAGCACGTTGACAATGCGAGACAGTAAGCCACTGGGCAGAACCGGTTTATCGAGCGCGAAATTGCCACTTTCGTGCCAGTAACTCGTGGTGGGTGAATAAAAGCGCACCCTGTCAGCGCAGCCGATCTCGCTAAGCAGCTGCAAGATATCGTGGTCGGTGGCAAACCAGTGATGGTAGAACTTCTCTAGCGTCCAGTCCCACCGTATATCCTTGAAACCGGCCGCCAAACCGCCAACCTCCGGCCCGCTCTCAAAAACAGTGACGCTGTGCCCGGCCTTTGCCAGATCGTAGGCGGCTGCCAGCCCGGCTGCCCCTGCCCCAATAATGGCAATTCGCATTGAGTTTCCTTGAGACAAAAGATGCTCCAAATATTCTATGTACCCAGCTTAATTCTCAGGTTGAACCATCTCCGGTTCAGACGTCTGTACTGCCTGTCTCGCCCTGGCGAAGTCACCCCATTTCACACCCTGGCGAATCATATAGTACGCCCCCAGAAGGGTGGGGGCGAGCCATAGAGCAGCATGCAGCACCAATGTGTAAGCCCCGGCCAGGTTTTCCTCTACGCCAAAGATAGTCAAAATCGCGATACCGGGTTCATCGAACGTGCCTACATAGCCCGGCGCACTGGGCAGTGTGGTTGCCAGATTGACGACAGCGGTCATCAGCATCAGCACGAAGAAGCTGACCTGGAAATCGAAGGCATGCATCACAAACCAATACTTGGTTGTCTCAGCCAGCCAAACCACAATGGACGTTACCAGTGTCATCGTCATGTCTGCCGGGCTGCGCAGCGGGGATAGACCATCCATGAAGCGATCGGCCAGGCCCAAGGCGCGTGTTCGGAGCTGCTCGACAGGGATAATCTTCGCAAATATCCAGGTGTAAAGTCTACGTGTCAGCTCTGGGCGCAGTGCCAGACCAATAAAGGCAGCCAGCCCACCAAAAAACAACACCGTCATCCAGATCACCACCTGGTCGTAGGGGGCTGGGATGGGTGCAAAGGGTAAGGTGACAAAGACGAAAATGAGCATCACCAACCCATCGAAGATGCGCTCGACGATGACCGTTGCTAGTGTGGCGCTGATGCTGATACCGGTATTGCGCTTGAGCACCCAGGCGCGTATAACCTCACCCGCTCGATAGGGGTATACATTGTTGCCCATATATCCGATTACCATAACGGGGAACAAATCGCGTAGGGATACTTTTTGAATAGGCCGCAGAAGGTAATGCCAGCGCCAGGTTCGCGCCCATAGGCCAACAAAGTAGATGGCTACACCAGGGAGCAGCCACCAATAGTCAGCCCTTTGCAAAATCAGCCAAACACCTTGGAGATCAAGCCTTTGCACTATCCTGTAGACAAAGAACGCACTGATTGCAAGCCCCAGCGCCAGCAGAAGCCAGCGTCTCCACCGTTTCATCCGCGCCCCTATTCATCACAAAAAAGGGTGGCTTAACCCACCCTATAAAAACTTCAATCGAAAGTACTTTGCGCTGCACTTCTCGACTGGATACAGATTTCCGCTGCAAAGTACTAGCGCCGCTGTCCTCTTTGTTTACGCTCTGCCTGGATGGCCCTTGCAAGGGGATCGACATATCTGCCTTTTTTGGCGCTTGACTGAAGAGCCGCAAGCCGGCCATCGATCTGCTGGTTGAGAACCATAGCATCCTTGACAACAAACAGCAGGCTGTTACCATCGTGGGTGAACATAAATTTGCTCCACAGTTTGTGAAGCCACTTTTTTCCTGGCCAGGGCCACGAGCTGATATCAACCACAGTGCAAGGCTGTCCAAGGAGAGGCTCGATCAGTGCCCAATCACTTCCGCGCAGGGTTTCTTCAGGGTGCTGTGCTGCAAGCTGGCCCAATCTGATCTGCCGGATCCGCTTATAAGAAATATTGACCGCCAATAGCCCGGCCCGGATGTGTAGTGTTACCGCGCGTACCTGAACATAGCTGCCGCGTCCAATGATGATCGTCAACACAAAGAGCGCCAGGCTGCACAAAATGACAACAATGAGAAGTATCCGCCCTTCCCATAGTGTCTTCAGCAGCTCAACGTTGATTCCCTGGACACTTGAGTGATTTGGCAGCCATCCCATAAACAGCAAAATCGACCCGAAGATTACGATCAGGAAAGGGGCTGTTCGCAGACGCTGACCAAGGCGAGAATAGACTAAAAGATTGTGACGTGTTGATCTCTTCTTTTTCATCGGACTCTCCGCAGGAAACCCTTGCCTCTAACCACAAGATCGCCGATGCTACCCACTTAACGGAAGGGTAAACGAGAAAGTTGTACCAGAGCCTTTTTGGCTCTTGACAGCCAGCTCTCCGCCCTGTAGCTCGATCAGATTCTTAGCGATTGTCAACCCCAGCCCCGTGCCTGGCTGTTCGCGTACATGTGGGTCGTCGGCACGCCAGAACTTGGTAAACAGCTTTCCTACCTCCTCAGATGTCATACCAACTCCTGTGTCGGTGACCTCACAACGCACTTGATCGCTTTCTTTTCTTGCCCGTACGATGATCTTACCGCCGTTGGGGGTGTACTTATAAGCATTGCTGATCAGATTGACCAGAATCTGTGTCAGACGCTGTGGATCGGTACGCACTGCGGGGAGATTGCGGGGGATGTCGATCTTTACGTTGTGTCGTCGCTGATCGATCTCGCTGCGCATGGATGGAAGCAATTCACTTACGACATGCTCCAAATTGACATTGTCTTCGATCTCCAACTTAAGGCGGCCACTCTCAATCCGAGAAATGTCGCTCAAGTCGCTCACCAGCACAGTCATCCGGTCAATGTTGTTGCGGATGATCGAGAGGAAGCTCTTTTGCTGCTCAGAAAGCTGCCCCATCATGCCGATCATCTCTGTATATCCCTTGATAGATGTCATCGGGATACGCAACTCATGTGTGACGGTGGAGATGAATTCGGTCTTGGCTGTGTTTGCCTGCTGGACCGCATCATAGAGCCGGGCGTTCTCGATTGATATTGCAGCATGATCCGCCAAACGGGCTAAGAAGTCACAGTGTTCTGAGGTGTATTCGCGCTCTCCCCCATGTTCCAGAGCGATCATTCCGATCATCCGGCCTTCACGCTGGATAGGTATTGTCAGCCCACTTGTGCCATTTGCTTTCTCAGTACCATCCAGCAACGCGACCGCAGCAGAAGGAGCGCTCCCATGTTGAGCTATAATATGCATTCCCTCCTGCTCGATGTCTATCAGACCGATTGCACCGTTATCAGAATGGGTCACACGTGCTGCCCAATCGAGTGTGAGATTCATGACCTTGCTAAAGTCAAGCGTCTCATTGAGTTGCCGGTCAATTTCTTGCATGATGGACAGCTCGCCGACACGAGCAGCCAGCGCCTCATCTGTCCGCGTAAACAGCCGGGCATTCTCAATGGCCACGGCCGCCTGGGATGCAAAGGCACTAAGCATCTCCAGGTCAGCTTCATCGAAGACCCCCGTACGGACGCGGTTATCGACATAAACCACACCAATAATTTTGCCCCGCACGCGCAGAGGGACGCACTGAATGGAGCGGAGACTGTGTGCCACTACACTGGCCTGACTTGCAAAGCGAGGGTCTTCAGTAGCGTCAGTTGTAACGACTTGTTCACCGGTCTCGGCTACAATGCGGATGACGCTGCGGCTGATAGCGAATTCCTCTTCTTCTAAGGTTTCTTTGGCAAGGTTGCGTGCGGCTTTGACCTCTAACTCGCCTTTTTCGTCAAACAACATGAGAAAGCCGCGCTCTGCACCTGTAAGCTGGATGATGGCGTCCATAACCTGGTTCAGCACTTCTTCCAGGTCCAACGAGGAGCCAATCAGCCTACTAACGTCATACAACGCTGCTAACCGGCTTTGCTCATCACTGGTAGCATGCTCCTGAGTCACTGTATTCATCAGGGCACCCAGATCGTCCAACCGTTCCATCCAGTAATCTTGCTCTACCATCCCGGCACGCAGCTGGCTCTTGAGAAGATCGATGGTTTGACGGGCGTTAGCCAGTAAAGCTACGATCTTTTTGCCTGAGAGGGGAGAATCCGCCATCGGGTTGTTCCTTCATGGTTCCGTGTATTCTGTGAAGTATCCCCTCTATTGTATTGCATTTTAGGGGGATTCGGGTAATTATGAGTTAGAGCCATAATGTTTCTCTCTGATTAGCCCCTCCCTATGTTTTTTCAAGGAAGCTTCTTGCGGCCCGCTTTCCCGTCCCACTCTTGCTTACGCCGCAAGGCTTTGGGCTGCCCAGCGAGCCTCGCCATCACTGATGGTGCAGTACCGTCTAACTTGCTATTTGCAAAGCAGTTACTCAGCTATCAACAGTCAGCGAAAGGCATAACCGCTTAGCCGATCTCGATACAGATGAGCTCATGAGCGATGGGCAGCAAATAAAATGACCAATGACAACCAGGCCTGATAGCAGGAAACTCCTCGTTAGCAGATACCGGTGATTGGTCACATTTAGAGCGTTTTTTAGAAGTTTGATGTTGCGGTCATCGCATAGTTTTGAGCAATGGGTGATGGACGATTAAAAGCAAATCATTTGGGTGATGGGGCAGACAGAAAGGCCCATCACCCATCAATCTCTTCATCAACACCTTCAGGCATGGAATACTATTTCTGCCTTTGTCAAGACCAACCCAGACTTCTAAAACATGCTCTAAAGGCGCTCGTTTGAAGCCTCTGGAACGTCGTCCGGTTATCAAAAAGGCTGCCTGACGCTTTCCTCTCGCTTCTAAATCCTATTTTTGTCAGTTTTGCTCTTGCCTTCCTTTTGGTGAGTTATATCCGTTTGTCTAAAGTCCAAGTATGTATTTGCGTTTTGACAGTCAGATTTAGCGACGCTGAGTTTGACCTCTTCTAACTTTCTCCCCAAGGTTTGGTCACTGCGGCCGGATGGTTAGTGACTGCACCAACACATCGAGCATCTCCAAATCAGGGGTGAAGCTCGATAGGCTGGCATTGTTCAGCTGCAACTCAATATCATCGATATAGTTAGAGAAGTTGTTGGCAAATGCATCCGGGTCCCCGCCAGGGTATTCTGAGGCATTGGCTGGCGGGTTGGCCGGAAGGCTGGCGTGTGCGGCAGGCATAATCACCGAAACGTAATATTGACCATCATTGGTGATGCCCTGAAAGGTATAGAACATCTCGTGGCTGTTGATCGGAATGGCGGCCTGGGCATATTGCGTCAGGAAGCGCACACCACTGCCGTTTTGGAAGTTAAGAAGGGCAATTTGTGTCTGCATGGTCTGGGCGGCGTTGAAAATCGGAAAGAAAGGAATCTCACCAGAGACGCTGGTAGGGGGTTCCTTGAGAAAGGCCTGCATCTGAGCAATTATCTCCATCCCGGCTGTGTTATAGTCTTCAAAATTGCGGACAGGGAAAACGTAAATCTGTGGCTTGTAGAGTGTGCTGGCTAAAGGGTAGCCATCCAGTACAAAGTAATAATGTGAAGGTACCAGCCAGGCCTCCGGCACGCCGGTGTCGGGGATATCGGCGGGTATAATTTCAACTGACCAGGTGGCGGCCAGCTTATTGTCCCGATAGAAACTAATGCCCTCATACTCTGCGTTAGGAGCAGGCACAACCGGCGGGACAAATGTACTGGTGGGCTCGGGGGTAGATGTAGGCTCCTCCGGCGCTGTAGTGGCAGTTGGCTCGACGGTCAGGGTGATCGTCGGCGTAGCCGAAGGGAGAACCTCGGTCGGCGTGGATGACGGCATGGGGGTCTCGGTTGCAGTCGGAGCAGCACCGATGGGTGTATTGCAGGCTAGTGTGAAAGCCAGCAGTGTGATAATCAGGACAGACGTACCTTGTCGACGGTTAAGAAAAGTACGCATTTTAGCCTCTTTACGCTACAACATGGATCGAGAACTCAAGACCATGTAGAGTATAGAAGGAGCGTCGAAAATCACCAAGAGGTTCTCTTCTCTTGGTGCTCTCTATATCTCATCGATGTCGATGAACCTGGCCGGCCCATTGGGTAGGGTGAGCACGCACACAGAGCGTGCCCTTCCTCGCCCGCCCAGCGCTCCAGGGTTGATCACTCGTGTCCGCCCAACTGTATCATCGCGCCGTCGATGGGTATGCCCATGGAAGACATAGTCGTAGCGGCTGCTTGAAATCAATGAGGCAAGATACTCATCATCGTTGCCGTGATAGACGGCTATCGATGATCCTCCAAGGTTGCCCGCGTATTCGAAACCAATACTGCACGTTCCCGATAACCGCTTGACGGCAGCTGCCAGCTCTGCATGTCCTCGATCCAGGTTGCCGAAGACAAAGACAACCGGCCACTCTCCAAAAAGCGCCACAATGGGGGGGATAGTGATATCGCCGCAGTGGATGATCTGCTCGACATCGTGCTGCCTGAAGACATCGAGCGCGCGGCGCGTGTTCTCCAGGTTGTCATGGGTGTCGGATAGGATGCCCAGTTTCATGTCAGGTGCCTTTCCAGGGTGACGATTATACCAGGTATTTGTTGTGGTCCAGCATGTTGGGAAGGGTTTTATCATTCTCCAACAAACAAAGGCCGGGTAACAAGAGTAACGGCACGGTCCCACGCGTAACACGGAGAGATCTTCATCACAAACGACATCTCACACCCAATGTACCTCATTTTCGATGCTAGTGATGACGATTGAAGGTCAGTAGCTGATGTCGGGAGCAAGCGAGGTAATGGTAATCTGGGTGGTGTACCTTAACAATTGAGATAAATGTGGGGCAGCACGTGAGAATAGCGTGGTTGATAGATGAGAGGCACTGAACCTCACCCCCTGCAACGGTGGCCGATAGCTATGCCGGCGACGTCCCCCTCTGTGCCGCCGGGCGGAGAGGGGCCGCAGATCGCGTATCGAGCTGCCACGTTTCTCAGGGGCAAGGTTGTGAGCGCCAACCGGGCTTGGCCGGCTTGTCCATGTTATTTCCGGGTGCTAACTGAAATCTGTGGTTTGAATCGCAGGGCTCGTGAAGGACATCTCTCTGCAGCCCATGCCCATGCCATACGCCAGGTATTGGATCGTTATGCCGATATCCACTATATAGGGATTGGTTTCAGCCACCAGATCGCAGCACGCGCCAAGGACCTGTTAGAGAAGCATTCTCTCCGCGCATACGACTCGGTGCAGCTTGCATCAGCACTCGAAAGCAACACTGTGCTTATTGCCGGGGGATTATCTGCCCTGGTTGGTCTTCGTCTGTGCCGACAATCGGCTGTCAGCCATGGCGTCCTCCGAGGGGTTGGCAACCGATAATCCCAACAACCACCCCTGAGCACTGCAGATTTGCATCTTGATCAGCAGGACAATGGCATTGCTATCCTCTATTGAAGCTACCGGGCGATTGCTCGGCGGAGGATAACCCTACCCCCCGGCGAGAGTTGCGGATCAACAAGCGATCACCAGCGGTAAGACAGTCGATTGGTAAGATGCGGATAAATGGCAAGGGCGGCGACGGCATCATGAGACCGGTCGCATCCTCGACCCAACCTACCCACTGATAGCTGAGTAGTTACGCCAAATATTAAATACCCTCCACCTGCATCGTCTCGATGGCCAAGCCGCGCAAAATGGATCGAGCCGGCAGCCCACGCCGCCGCCTTACCAACCTGACCGCTACTGAGGCTATTCTTCATGCTTATGTGGCTCGGCAGGGTGATTTGCCGGCAGCCTGACGCTGAACTCTGTGCCTTTCCCCTCATCACTACATACACTGATGGTTCCCTTGTAACGTTCGACCAGCCGCTTGACAATGCTCAAACCCAGTCCGGTGCCCATGATCTGCGACTCGCGGGCGTTGCGCGCGCGGAAAAATTCATTCCACAGGTTAGGAAGATCGTCTTGTGGGATGCCAATCCCGGTATCGGCTATCGTGATGATGACCCCGGCAGATGCTTTTTCCACCGTGACCCTCACGCTGCCACCATTGGGCGTATATTTGATGGCATTGCCGATCAAGTTCTCGAAGATGCGTGCCAGCCCATCTGGGCCTGCGGTGACGATTAGCTCCTCATCAGGCGCATCGTATTGCACATCGATGTGCTTTTCATCTGCCTGGGTTGACAGCGTCTCGATCACTTGCCGGACGACCGGTTGGAGCGGAAGAGGCTCGACCACCTCCTTGATCATGGTGGTTTTGCTGGCTGCCAGATCGAGCAGATCGTTGATCAGATTGATCAGCACATCGAGCCGCCGCTCGATCCGTGAAAGGATGTCTTGCTGTGTCTCGCTGAGATCGCCGGCCATGCCCCGGATCAGGGTTCTGAGCAGGCTCTGGGCACCGGTAACCGGCGAGCGAAGCTCATGCGTGACGATCCTGACGAACTCGGCACGTTCCTGATCGGCTTTGCGAAGAGCGTCATGAGCCAGGGCATTTTCCAATGCAGATGCCCCTTGCTGCGCAATCGCCATAACGAAGGCAGCCTCTTCATCATCGAAGGCACCTGGTTGATGGGAATAGACCCGCAGGATGCCCAGCGCGCCGCTCTGCCCAATGATGGGAGCCACCATCATGCTGCGAATACCCTCTTCGAGCACCTGTTGGGGATATTGAAGACGCAAATCGGCTGTCACGTCATCGATAATCACCCAATGGCCTTCCAGCGCTTCCTGATCTACCCGGCTGCGTGAAAGGTCTACTACACCCTTGTCCATGTAGCTCCGGCTGAGGCCGTAGGATGCGGCCATTCGCAGCTGCCGGCCGCTCTCGTCAAGCAGGCGAATGGACGCGCCGGGCATCGAAAGCGCCCCGGCAGCATTGTGAGCCAGGCGGTCCATCACCTCCTGCAAGCTGAGAGTCGAAGAAACTGCCTGGGATGTTTGCAACAATGTCGCTATCTGCCGCTCTCTTATGCGAAGCCGGCTGACAATGTTTGATACCAGGTAGACCGTCGCAAAGGCGGCGGTAGAGATAAAAACCATCTGCGCAGCAATATACAGAAGATTGGTGTGGAGCGAGGACGGTAAGCCGGGAATGACGGTATAGTGCGGCAGAATGCCGGTTTGCTCCAATACGGCAACGAGGCCCAAGGCTCCAATGCCCGATGCCAGGTAGATATAGGGCGATTGGCCCGGCAGCAAGATGGTGACCATCAACATATGGATCAGAAAGAAGGGGATAGCCGGGCTGGAGATGCCGCCTGTCAGGTGGACGAAGAAAGACATGCTTACCCAGTCCAGGACCACCTGGATGGTAACCAAACGGCGTATCCGCACCTCTCGCTCGGGCTCATCGAGTTCCCGGATTCGCAGCACCGACCAGGTGAGGGGGATGTTATAGATCAGGATGACGACGCCGATGATGTAAAGCTGGGAAGCCGGCAGTGGCAGCATCAGGATGTGAATGCAAACCGCTGTGGCAGCCAAAACCATAATCCCGGCTACCCAACGAGTCAGGATCAGCCGGAGACTGTTGCCTACGATATCGCTCTTGAGCAGCGATGCCCAGTAGGCCGCATCGAAGAAGCGCTGAGCTGTCTCGAAGAGACTGGCCGGGTTGGGACTTCCGGTCATACAGACCTCATTCCGGGGTCGGGTGGGCCAACGTCACCGGCCCACCTATTTCTTGATGAGCTTCTCAACCTCTTCTACCAGCTTATCCGGATCGATGGGCTTGTCAATGAAAGCATCGACCGGCAGGTAATCCTTTTCAGGGGCAAGACGAACCGGCGACGTGGAGTGGATTGCCGTCAATAGAACAATGGGGATGTCTTTGTAGACCGCATACTCCGACTTGGGGTCCGGGCTGCGCAGCTTGTGCGCAACCTGAAATCCTTCAGTCGTGGTGTTCATCATGACGTCAAGGATGATCAGATCGGGCTCGTCGCTTTTGACCTTCGCCAGCCCTTCATCTCCGTTCTTGGCTTCAACGACCTGGTGCCCGGCACGCTCCAGGCACAGGCGGGCCGCCAGAACCATATCGGGATCGTCGTCAACGACCAGGATTTTTGCCATGGTTATGATTGTCCTTGGTATCTCAAAAGAGTAAAAGTCGATCTTGAGTTATTAGTGCTCAGGTGTCAGTGAGCAGTTAATCAATGTCCAGTTCACGGTTGTCGCAGCACTCACGATGTTATGCGTTACATCTTCGATGT
>JAFGMS010000138.1 GCA_016927375.1 Anaerolineae bacterium | reverse complement strand
CCTTCACCGGCAGCCACCACTACATCCTCGAATACCTGCTCGAAGAGGTGTTGAGCCGCCAGCCGGAGAGGGTGCAGCGCTTCTTGCTCGACACATCGATCCTCGACCGGCTGTGCGCGCCGCTGTGCGATGCCCTGACCGGTGGTCACGATAGTGCCGATATGCTGGAATGCTTGCAGCGAGACAATCTCTTCGTCATCCCCCTGGACGATGAGCAACACTGGTTTCGCTACCACCACCTGTTTGCCGATCTCCTGCGCAAGCGCCTGGGACAGGCCGTGACGCCGGAGCAGCTTCGTGAGCTGCACCTCCGTGCCAGCCAGTGGCACGAGGAAAACGGCCTGCTCGAACAGGCCGTCAAACATGCGCGGGCGGCAGGGGATGATGAGCGGATCGCGGCGATAGCCGAGCGCGCCGCCGGGGAGAGCCTGCTCGATGCCCGGCTGACGGCGCTGCTGCGCTGGGTGGACGGGCTGCCGCAAGATGTGCTGCGCGCCCATCCCCGCTTGCAGGTCTATCGCGCCTGGGCGCTGTACATGAACGGCCACCTCGAAGCCGCGCAGCAGGCACTGGGAGTATGTCGACGGTCGTTGGAGGATCTGCCGTCATCCCCCGGCAACGATGCCCTGCGCCATGCATTGAGCCGGCTGCTGGACATCATCGATATGCTCGCTCAAGGCTTCATGTTCAGCATGGATAACAGACTGGAAGAGGCATTCCAGATATGCAGCCGGGCGCGCGACATGGCGTTGGAGGATGGCCACATCTTCCTGGCAGCGCAGGCCACCGAAGGGCTGGCCCTGACGCAGTATCACCAGGGACGCCTGCGGGCATCTGCCCAATCTTGCCGGCAGGTGATCGATTTTGCGGAACAAAGCGCGGCGCAGGCCCCTCTAGCCGCGGCGGGCTATGTCGAGCTGGCAGGCATCTACACCGAGTGGAACGACCTGGAGATGGTCGCCGGCCTGTTGGACAAGGCGCTGGCACTCTGCCGACAATGGGGCATCGTCCAGACGCTGAACGAGGCCTACACGTGCCAATCGCGCCTGCTGCAATCCAGGGGGGACATCGAGGGAGCCTGGGAGGCGCTGCGCAAAGCCCGCGAGTTCAGCTCGACGGAGGGCGAGCACTCGATGGTCAATTTCCGGCTGGCCACACAGCAGGCGCGTCTGAGCCTGCAATCGGGACGGCCGGACGCGGTCATCCGCTGGGTAGAAGAGATGAAAGCTACTGCTGCAGCCGGTGAGGTCAGCATGTCACTGCCCGCTGCTTTCATGGAGACCTTGTACACCATCCTGGCGCGGGCTTACCTGATACAGGGTCAAGCCCAAGCGGCGCTGGCCGCGCTGGAGCCGCTGCTTGCGCCTGCCGAGGCCGCCGGCGCCTCCTTGCACGTTATCGAGGTGTGTGCACTCAAGGCATTGGCCCTGCATACCTTGGGCGATTCTACCTCCGCGCTGGCCACATTGGAGCGGTCGATGACCCTGGCCGAGCCGGAGGGTTACGTACGGATGTATCTCAACGAAGGCGAGCCGATGGCGGTTCTGCTGCGTGAAGCCGCGTCGAAGGGTATTGCACCGGAATACGCGAATAAGCTGCTTGATGAGTATGGGGGTATGGGGTTACGGGAGTATGAGAGTACAGGAGAACCAGCACCTACACACCCACACACCCACACTTCCACACTCACCGATCCCCTCACCCCCCGCGAGCGCGACATCCTATGTCTCATCAGCCGGGGCCTCTCCAACCAGCAGATCGCCGAGGAGCTTGTCATCGCGCTGAACACGGTCAAGCGGCACACCAGCAGCATCTACGACAAGCTGGGCGTCAAGAGCCGCACCCAGGCCATCATCCGCGCCCGCGAGCTGGGCCTGATCCCCGCCGGCCGAGAATAACACTTTAGAGTCATCACCCTCTCATCTGGAATTGATACTTTCGCGTGGCGACGCACTTGTCTCTAATCTGCAATACTGAAGACATCGAGGCAGAGTACGTGAAAAGGCATAGGCACAGACATGAAATTCAATAAACCTGTTGATCAAAAAGATATAGAGGCTGTTGAAAAGCTCATCTATCCCGTATTTTCCAGGAAAAGCCAGACAGAAAAACGCTATTGGGACAAAATCAGATCGCTGTTCTTATCTGCCATGGAGAATGCTGATCTCAACTTCCTTAAGAGACATATTTTTTGGCTATATGTCAACAGAGCCATCACTCAAGGTGCGAAAAATGGAATCCCCCTCACCGAAGTTGAGAAAACTTTGAGAGACTTCCTGAGAAAACGTGATGTCAATGAAGAAGATCAAAAGACCAAGATGCTCATGGGAGCCAGGAGGAGTTTTGAACAAATAAAAGACTACATTGTGGGAGAGAGAATACTTGATCTTGGTTCAGGAAATGGGCTCTTAGCCCGAGAGATAAAAGAACAGCTTGATAAAGAAGTAATACTGGTTGACGTTCTGGATTACAACGACACAGACCTGCCTTTGATTCTATACAGTCCGGAGGGTAAGGTGCCGTTGGCAGACGAGGAAGTAGAAACCACTCTTCTATACACTGTGCTGCATCATGCGAGTGACCCGGAGCATCTATTGGAAGAAGCAACGAGAATAACAAAAAAACGTCTGGTCATTATGGAAGCTTATGTCGAGGAAGACGATATCAGGATGGCCAATGCTTTCTTTGACTGGTTCTACAACCGGGTCATCGGAGGTGAAGATATCAATGTGCCTCTCAATTTTCTCAAGGTGGGAGAATGGGAGGAAATCTTGAGCTCATATGGATTTGACGTGGTCAAAACCGTATATGTTGGAATGTGTGAGCCCCTGGTACCAGAACATGAGATACTGATTATCGCTGACCGCGGCATCTAGTTGGCTGAATGCTCGCTGAGAAGGCGCCGATGATGAAACAGCATCGCTATGAGATTCGGGTGGAGGGGCACTTAGCCACCGATTGGTCAGACTGGTTCGAGGGTTTGACCATTCGCCAAACATCAAGCGGCGAGACCGTTTTCTCTGGCCTGCTCGACCAGGCCGCGCTGCACGGTGTCCTGGCCAGGGTACGCGACCTGGGGCTGGTGCTGGTCGCGGTCAACCGTGTTGAGGGTTGAGGTGAGATAACAATGACAGAGCGAAAGATTGAGCGAGAGGGATCGAGCACAGCCGGATATACATGCTTTTCACGGGCGTGCGCCACCAGGGAAAAGGATGAACGCTTCCGCGGGCCTGACTATCTGGCCGAGATATTTATGCCTCCTATCCCCAATATCCTGCTCAACGTTTCTTTTCTGCGTCAATGGTGCATGAACATGATGTTTGCACCCGGCATACACAACTACGTTTTGGCAAGGACCAGGGTGTTCGATGAGGCTTTTGTGGACGCGCTGGATAAGGGGCTTCCCCAGATTGTGCTGCTCGGCGCCGGCATGGATACCAGGGCGCTGCGTTTTCAGGACAGGAACAAGGGCTCGATGGTGTTTGACCTGGACATCGACGCCACACAACGTTACAAGCGCGAGGTATTTGAGCGTAAGAAGGTTGCCCTGCCCGCGGAGCTCGTCTTTGCGCCCATCGATTTCAACAAACAGCGCCTG
>JAFGMS010000137.1 GCA_016927375.1 Anaerolineae bacterium | reverse complement strand
CGAGATATTTGTGGTAGTTAGGAAGACGCGAGATATCTTCATGTTCATTGTGTAGGGGCAAGCTAACCGTAACACACGACGGTTTGTATCACCGCCAGGCTGTCTTGATGTCAAATCGTCCCACAAATAACTTCATCTCGCACCACAATCCCGTGAACCATCCCCGTTTTGTACATTAGCCACGACAATCGGAATCGGGGGATAGAGTTGTAAAGTCACGAAGGGAAAAACACCATGTCGAATTTACCTGTACCCCGCAAACCGCATCCGTTCCAGATTTTTAACAGGACGTCATCCGGCAAAAAGGGACATTCTGGGAATGGTCATGGAGAGAGCTTGGAGGAGCTGCTCAAGATGCTGGAGGCTATGGTCAGCCGCGGGGCTTCCCCAGAAGAAATGGCCCCTGTTGTCAAGGAATTGAAATCCAGATTGAAAGATCAGGCATCAGGATCGTCCTCTCAAGCTGAAGTTTTGCTGTGCAATAACGCTGCTGAACCGGGTGATTCGATTGCGATTGATGGCAGCGTTGGCCCTGGTGTCAACCTCGGCGGGGGCACCATGCATAACGACCATGTTGCTGGGCGCGACTTGATTAGCAACAGCGTTCAGGATGGCGGCACACTGATCTCCATCGAGAATGTCGAGCAGTTTGTACACCCCTCACCCGGCAAGGTCAGGGTTGGTGATTCGAAAGAGGAGGTGGAGCAGGAGGTTCCTCCTCTTACGGAAGCTGAGCGCAGTTATTTGACCCGTTTGCTGGTCACGGCCAACCGTGTATCGCTTGGCCAGCTGGATCTTGAGCTGGGCAGTCCTGATGGAGGTATGCCGGAGATCCGCTTGGATACCATCTATGTGCCGCTCGACACGACCACCACACAGCCTGCTGTTGGCGGCAAGCCCGATATGCGTGTACCTGTCCCGGTGCTTGCCACTGCTATCCGTCATCGTCGTTTGATGGTCCTGGGTGATCCCGGCTCGGGCAAATCGACCTTCCTGAATTACCTGACGCTGTGTCTTGCCAGCGCTCGGCTGCATCCCAAACGTGGGGCCCTGGATAAACTGAATGTACCTTCACAAGACGGGAAGCGGGCAGCGCGCTGGCGCTATGGGCCTTTGCTGCCTGTGCGTATCGATCTGCGTGAGTTCGCACAGGATATTCCGGAGAATGCCAGGAAAGGCAACGCCGAGATGCTGTGGAAGCACATCCTGAACCGGCTGTCGGCGCATAATCAGAGCGATTTCTCCGGCCCGCTTAAGCAGGCGCTTCAACATGGCCATTGTTTGGTGCTGCTCGATGGGCTGGATGAAGTGCCTGAGAAAGACCTGCGGCATATTGTGCGGGATGCAATTGCCGATTTTGCCGATACGTACAGCCGCAGCCGGTTCATTACCACTTGCCGGGTGCTTTCTTACACCGATCCGGCCTGGCGGCTCAACAGCTTCCCGGATGTCACGCTTGCGCCGCTCTGCCGGAGCAGCATCGATGCCTTCATCAGCAGCTGGTATGCATCGCTGGATGTTCTGAACTATGCCGAACCAGGCTGGAACAAGGCTAAGTCCGATGAGCTTCGCCATGCGGTGAGCGGCCTGCTCGACCTGGCCCAAAACCCGATGCTGCTGACGGTCATGGCGGTTGTCCATACCTACAAGGGAACACTGCCTCACGAGCGAGCTGTGCTCTACAGCGATTGTGTCGACTTGCTTCTCTGGAGCTGGCAGCGCGCTAAGGAAATCGGGCCGGGGCAGTGGGAGCTTGGCCTAATGGATGAGCTGTCGACGCGCAAAGAACGCGTCATTAATGGGCTGTGCGATGTGGCTTTTCAGGCTCATAAAGCTCAGGGCATGTGGCCCGATACCGCGCATATCCCCCAGACCGAATTGTTTCGCGTGCTGCAAAGCTACCTGGACGGCGATTGGGGCAAGACACAGCGTTTTTGCGATTATGTCGAGCAGCGGGCAGGGTTGTTGGTCGGTAAGGGCGCAGGGACCAAGGGTGAGCGTATGTACGCCTTTCCCCATCGAGGCTTTCAAGAATTCCTGGCTGCCCGCTACCTGGTCAATGGCCGGGACTTTGCCCGCCGTATTGTCGATCTGGCGGCGGAGGGCGACATCTGGCATGAGGTGTTGATGTTGGCAATTGGTCATCTGGTCTTCAATCTTGAGGATGTCTATCGCCCGCTTGATACGGCTAATCTGCTATGCCCGGTGGAGCAGCCCGTCGATGCCACCGGCTGGCGCTCAGCCTGGTGGGCAGGAGAGATCCTGCAAACTGTTGGGCGGCAGGTGGCGGAGCAAGATAAGCATGTTGGGCAGCAGCTCGTGCCAAGAGCGATCAAGCATATGGTTAAACTTGTTCAGAACGGCCACCTGACCCCGCGTGAGCGTGCCCAGGCCGCCGACGTACTGGGCAGTCTGGGCGATCCGCGTCAGGGTGTTTGTACGCTGCCGCCGGAGATGGTGCGCATCGATGGTGGCCTGGTCGGGTTGGGGGTCGAGTCGGAGCGTCATAATGTGCGGTTACGCCCTTTCCACCTTGCCAAATACCCGATTACCAATGCCCAGTTCCGTAAGTTCGCAGAGGAGGGTTATAGAGACGCTTCTTATTGGACGCCGGAAGGCGATGCATGGCGGGCTGCTCATAGCAATCATCGACGCGGTTTACTGCAGCATCCGGTATGGGGCATTGATAATCGGCCGGTGGTTGGGCTGACCTGGTACGAAGCCTATGCTTTCACCCGCTGGCTGGCCGTTGAGACCGGCCAACCCTATCGACTGCCGACTGAAGCTGAGTGGGAGCGGGCGGCGGCAGGAACAGAAGGTCGCAAATATCCCTGGGGCAACCGGGCCAGCGATGATACAGCCAATACCCAGGAGGCAGGCATTCGCCAGACCACAGCTGTTGGTGTCTTTCCTGTTGACCAGACGCCGGAGGGTTTGTACGACCTGGGCGGCAACGTCTGGGAGTGGACGAGCAGCCGGGCCAAGGACTACCCTTACAAGGCCAGCGACGGCCGCGAGCGGGCGGAGGGAAAGGGGCCGCGCGTGCTGCGCGGCGGCAGCTACGACAGCCCTCGCAAGGTGATTCACTGCACGCAGCGCCGCCCGATGGAACCTACCACCCGCGCCGCGCTGATCGGGTTCAGGGTAGCGATGGATGACTGATTGCAGCAGTAGGCTCCGGTTTTTGACACGCCAAAGCATTGTGGAATGCCACTTCACTACCGGACACTTTTTGCTAAGCATCAAGACAACATATGAAAAGCAGTAGGAATGGGCAAATCCTGGTTAAGAAAATGCT
>JAFGMS010000136.1 GCA_016927375.1 Anaerolineae bacterium | reverse complement strand
CATTATCACGGTTTATTTTGCTGAGGCGCAGTAACACTCAGAATATGGCTCTTTTCCCGCTTGGAGAATTTAATCGTGATAATGTCTCTTGAAAACTAGGCATGAGATCTTTGTGGGCTGGTTACGGATATGTTCCATAACCAGTATCAAGATTGAATCAGCGCGAGGCTTGCAAACAAAAACCTATCCCTATCACGATGGATACCGTCGTGATAGGGATAGGTCTGCGTTTTTGCCACTATACTGAAGATCTCTAAAACCTAACCCCGGTCCCCAATCCTCACCCCCTCTTCTAAGGCTGGCCTGGCTCCTGGGTTGGAGCCGGCACGACGGGAGTGGTCTGCACGCCTGCCTGCGCCATCAGGTCTTCCAGGTTGAACAGGAACGGACTGTTGCTGGGGATAATGATGAGCTTCACCTGATCGCTCAACTGGTTGATATATTGCCACTGGAGCAGGTTAGGGTTTTGCTCAAGCACCGCGTTGATCAGCTTCAGAGCTTCAGACTCGGCCTCTGCCTTGATGGTGATAGACTCCGCTTCACCTCGAGCAGCAAGCACGGCCGAATCGGCCTTTCCTTTGGCTTCCACACGGGCTTGCTCGGCTTCTTGCTGGGCCTGCTGCACGCGGAATGCAGCCTGCTCAGCCTGCTGTTGGGCAATCTGCTTCTGCTCGATAGCATCTGTGAACTCCGTCGAGAACGAGACATCGCGGATCAATATGTCAGTCAGCAAAAAGCCCTGAGTTTCAAAAGCCTCAGCCAGATCATCAACAAGCTGTCTCTCAAGAGCAGCGCGCCCTCCACTGTAGATCTCTTCAGCACTGTAGCCGGAGGTCGCATTTCGTACCTCCGAGCGGGTTTGGGCTACAATGAAACCATCTTGATAGGTCTTTTGCCAGTTGCGGTGAATGTCATTGACTCTGGTCGCATCGATGCGAAAAATCACCGTTACATCCACATAGATGGTCTGCCCGTCTTTGGTAACAGCACGGACGGCCCCATGGCCACCGGCCTGGGTTGTTTCGTCAGCGCCTGCCATAGTTACACTTTGCTGACCGACATCGTATTTGACGACCTGGTCGACAAAAGGAACCACCCACGATAACCCGGACTGTAAGGGGGTCAGCAGGGATGCTGAGCCTTGTGCTGTTTGCCGGAATACGACACCAACTTCGTTGGGCTGGATCAACACCAGGCCGGCATTGAGCGGCATCAACACCACCATGCCAATCACGCCGACAACCACGAGCACAATGCCGGGGCGGGCTTTGCGACCTCGGGCGGAGTTCATGGCAGCCAACGCTATCCCGCCTCCGATGCCGCCCAGCGCAAAGATCGCTATGAGGAAGCCTAGAACCGCTTTAATTTCCATATCTCTCACCTTTCAAGCTACAAACAATCCACTAACCTTAAGTATACCCAAATTCATGTTGCTGCAAACATACTCACTTCTCATCTGACCGCAAGCTGGCCGGGAGCGTGATGGTAAACTCGGCGCCGCCGTCTTTGACATTACGGACCGCGGCGGTACCCCCATGAGCTTCTGCGGTTATGCGCACCAGGGTCAATCCCAGGCCGACACCACTCTGTGCACTGTGCATTTGCTGCCCCCGGTAGTACCTCTCAAAGAGGCGTGGTATGTCTTCTTTGGGGATCCCAGGCCCATGGTCGCGTATCCGGATAACCACGTTTTTATCATCGAAGGTTAGCTCCACATCAACCTGTGTGTCATCCGGAGAGTACTTAATGGCATTATCGATCAGGTTCAGGGTGCTCCGGTACAGGCGTATCTCATCACCCTTGACTTTGTAGGGTTTTCCGGTGGTTTTCGATTTCAGGGTGATGGAGCGGGCCAGAGCCGCGCCCTCCAGATCTTCCACAGCACGTGTGACCACCCGGACCAGGTCGCAGGGAACATATTGGCTCTCAGGAGACTCGGTCAGCAAAGCAATATCCAGCAGCTGCTCGATCATGAGCAGCATACGCTGCGAGGCCTTGACAATTCTGTCGGGGAAGGTCGCGACGGGCCCTTCCAGCTTGGCATGACTCTCAAGCAATTGCGACCAGGCTCTGATGGAAGTAAGAGGGCTCTTCAAGTCGTGGGTAAGCGCCTGGGCGAACTCGACTCTGGCCCGCTCCAGCTGCTTAACGTAGGTCATATCTTGCATGACGACAATAAACCCTATCCCAGGAGCCTGCTCGACGGTAGTAATATAGGTTTTGCCGTTCAAAGATAGTTCGGTTGTGCGGCCGATACCTTTGCTGATCCCCTCGAAGACCTCCGCCATTTTCTCATCAAGTAGTTTCTGGGCCGCTTCGTTGCTGATGACCACATGGCCATCGTCGCTCAAGATCATCAAGGGTTGAGAGAGTATTGCGGCGGTCGCGCGTATGGTTTCACGCTCCAGCTCCGATTCGGCGAAAAGGCGGGCGTGCTGGACAGCTGTAGCCGCCAGATTGGCGAAAGCTTGCAACCTCTTGATGTCCTCCTCTGAAAAAGTGCCATCGGCTTTGTTGTATAAGGCCAGCATGCCGACAACCTTCTCCTGCACGATCAGGGGTGCATAGGCCACGGATTTGATTTGTATACCTGTGACTTTGTCTACCTCGGCATTGTAAGCCGGGTGGTTAGGTGCATCGTTGGTATAGAGCGCCTCGCTGCTCCGGGCTACTTTACCGATCAAACCACGCCCCAACGGGAACGAATGCTTTGACCCATTGCCCTCTTTGGCGGAGAAGTAAGGGCTGATTGTCTGGTTAGATTCATTGACGAGCCACAGAATAGTCATCTCGACCTTCCACTGCTTGTGCAGCTCGTCCATCAAAATGTTGTGCCGCTTGTCAAGATCCAGCGAAGCGGTGACAGCCTGGATCATCTCGTTGAGTGAGGCCAACTCCTTGACCCGTCTGGCAAGCGCCTGATCGGTGGCCTGGTATTGGCGCGAGTTCTGGATCGCAATGGCCGCAAAATCAGAGATAGCTGAGAGTATTCTCTCATCACGCTCAGTGAACGACTTGCCCGACTCGCGGTGTACTGCAGACAGCACACCGATAGGGACGCCGGCGACTGTGAGAGGTACGTACAGCACCGCCTCTACCA
This sequence comes from Anaerolineae bacterium, assembly GCA_016927375.1. Classification (GTDB taxonomy): domain Bacteria; phylum Chloroflexota; class Anaerolineae; order Aggregatilineales; family UBA3940; genus JAFGMS01. The sequence goes on along the minus strand of JAFGMS010000136.1, from coordinate 322 downwards.
GATAATCCGTCTTGATTTTGATCTGATCGCCCCCAACTGCACGGCTGGCGCGATAAGGTTTACCTTCCTCGACCACCTTCCATGCCGGCGACTCGCTGCCGACCGGGATGCGCATGTGCCGGACGCGCTCATCGGTGATACCTTGCTCTACCTCCAGGAAAAGCTCGTTGGTCCGCGGGTCGACCAACCAGATGCCCGTCTCGCCGGCGTTGGTCAGCGCGACAGCCGCTTCGGCAATCTGCTCCAGCACCTCTTCCACATCGAGCGCAGAAGTGATAGACTTGGCGGCCTGCGATAGGGCATCGGCCAGATCGGCTTTCGT
>JAFGMS010000135.1 GCA_016927375.1 Anaerolineae bacterium | reverse complement strand
TGACGTTTCTTCATAACATGGCGATGTTATTCAATAACACAGCGATGTTCCTTTATCACCTCGCAACGTTTCTTTAGGATGTGACGGGAATCCACTTGTGTCCCTACGGCTTCCTATTCTCGCAGGACGGCATGGCTGGCGAAGGTATTGTAGGAAACTACTCGTTAGTGGCTGAACAGGCATGGCGTTACCTATTTACCTTTTACGCATCATTTATGGTCACAGTAGAAAGCGTGGTAGCATGCGAGAATAGCATGGTTGATAGGTGCGGGACGCTGCACCTCACCCCCTGCAACGGTGGCTGATAGCTATGCCGACGACATCCCTCTCTCCGCCTGGCGGAGAGAGGACGCAAATCGCGCATCGAGCTGCTATACTTCTCGGGGGTGAGGTTATGAGCGCCAAACCGGGCTTGGCCGGCTTGGCCACGGTATTTCCGGGTGCTACCGAAAGCGCCAAGTAGTTACGTATTTAGTTTGCTCATGAGTGGTCAGTGACTAAGCCTTCTCGTCGAGCAGCCAGCCACCCAGCTCAGCCACCCCCGCGATGATCACATCGGCCCCGGCGCGTTCCAGCTCGGCGGGTTCGCCATAGCCACACAGCACACCACATGTCCAAGCACCAGCTCGCCGGCCCGCCAGGATATCGACCGTCGTATCGCCGACCATCAAGCAGCGAGCTGCCTCGACGCCAAGGGCACGAGCGGCGTGCAGTACCGGCTGCGGGTGTGGCTTGATCCGCCAGAGGGAGTCTCGGCCTACCAACACATCGAAATACTCTCGCAGACCGAGGTTCTTCAGCAGCACTTCCTGTTCGGCGATGCTGCGTGTGCTGACTACGCCCAGCTTGTAGTGCCCGGACAGCTTCTCGATCACCTCCAGGGTGTTTTCGATGGCCGGGATATCATGCAGGTCGTTTTGACCTCCCTGCAAGGCAATCATCGCCCGCACAACCAGGTTATCTAACCCGACCCAATCCAAGATAGTGAAGAGACTGTTGATGGGTGACTCCATCGCCATGACAATGCTGCGGGCAGCACTGTGTGCGCGCTCTGGCCGGCGATAAAGCCGGGCGATGCGCGTTGCCCACCGGCGCACATCGACATTGTCGGTGTCGATCAACGTGCCATCCATGTCGAATAGAATGGCGTCGATGTCGGTGGGAGTGAATGGGTGTGTATTCATAGGAAGGCTCTCCCTTGAAAATAGTACTGAGTCACGAGTGCCGAGCAACGAGTTAAAAGCTTTGTACTTTGTATGTGTCTACTGCTGTCACAAGCCTCAACATAACCGGCTTTCGCCAATTCTGTCATTCCCGCGAAAGCGAGAATCCATACGCCACAATTACCTGCTGCTGCCATTTTCATCCCCTATGGTGAGCCTTGGCTCGTGAAATACTCCTCTAGCACGACGGGATGATGTGCTGCATGAGAATATCCTGACAGGCAGCCAGGTTACAAGTGGTGGTCAGGTGTAAGATCAGAGCCCCAGACATAGTCAATGAAATGAGCGTTTCTACGTAGAGGGACATCGATGCCCAAAAGCATGTTATTGCAGGTGAAGATAGGCTATCCAAAAGCTTGTAACTCGTAACTCGTTGCTTGCCACTCGTTGCTCGTTGTTTCATAAGGAGATGTTATGGCAGAGGCTACCATTAAATGGTTAGAAGAAAAGCGGTTTGTCGCAGTCGATAGTACCGATCACGGGATTGTCATCTCGGTGCCGGGAGAGGAGGGGGGTATTGGGGCCAAGCCCTCTGATTTGTTGTTGATGGCTCTAGGAGGCTGCACGGCTGTCGATGTAGTAGGTATCTTGCAGAAAAAGCGGCAGAAACTGACCGGCCTGGAAATTCGCGTTACTTCTGAGCAGCAGCCGGACCCTCCCTGGACCTTCCAGAGGTTCCACGTCCATTATATCGTCAAGGGCCACGAACTATCCGAGAAAGCAGTTGAAGATGCCATCCGGATTTCACACGAAAAATACTGTTCAGTTTCATCCACATTGAAGCTGGCTGCCTCGGTGACCGATGACTTCGAGATCGTCGAAGACGACTGAAAGGGTAATTGCAGAGTGAGCGCAGCCAACGAGACGTAAGCTATCAGCCATATACCATCAGCGATCGGTGCTTTTCTGGCGAGCTAGGCGGCGCGCAGATCTGATCCAATTCTCGATCTGGGGTGAGTGGTGTCCCGGGATGTACAGCATGTCGCGTAGCTCTTCCGGCGTGTGATCGGCTAGTTGTTTGACAATGGTGATGCCCTTCTCGCGGAGCTGATTGGCATAGTAGTCGGCCAGACGGGGGATGACTGCGATATCTTGCTTTCCCCCTTCAGCATCCATATCTGTCTGGTATGTATCGGTATCATCGTCGTCCTCTTCCTCTTCGACGATGGTTTTGTTAGCCTGCTGGTTAGTTGGCTGCGCTGGTGTGACATCGACCCGGCCGTCATCTTCTTGTTTGCCAGGGCCAGGGAGTGATGGGAGAGAGTACGCGCCTTCATCAAGAGAAGGTCCTCTTCTCTTACCGAGCTGGCGCCGCAGCTCATCGTCCCGCTGAGACAGCAGCTTGCGGGCATTGGCGATATCGATTTCCCGTTGTTGGCGTTGGCGGATGAGCAGCCGCAACTCGGCGTCGCGCTGCTCTAGCAGCGCACGAGCTTCATTGATCTCACTGGTTTTGGCCTGAACGGTGTGGCGGAGCATCCTTAGCTCGCTGTCTTGCCACTGTACCTGCTGGGTCAGGCGATTCGTCTTGACCTGGTAGCTTTCTTGCATCCGTTTGAGGAGGTCCATTTCCTCAAGGCTCCTGTCAATATCGGTGAGCAGATCGTCAGCCTCCTGGCTGTGCGCCTGGAGCCCCTGACGAATAGTGTGCAAGCTGTCCTGGGCATTTTTACTCGAAGCTTGCCACTCGTCTAAGATAATCAGAAGCTGTTTGTGCTCTTCCTCGCCTTCTTCAACCTGCTGCCGTGTGGTAGCGATAGCTTTATTGAGTGTTTGAAGACGTGCTTCATGCTGGGCCAGGGTGATCTCGGCAGTGTATAGTGTCTCTGCTTTCTCTTTGACCTTGGCCTGTACCTCAGATAGCTGGGAATCGGTGACCGGGGATTGGCGCTTAACGCGTCCGGCATGCAATGCCCAGCCAAGCAATGCGCCTAGCAGGAGCAGCGCGGGTACAGAGATTAAGTAGGGCCAAGGGGGCGGTAGTGCCACGTCAAGAAAGCCTCGCTGTCGGTGATAGTGCGGTCCGACGGGTTATGATGTTCCGGGCATGTAAGGTCTCCGATTAAGGAGCCTGGCTTTATTTAGGATGCCAAGCTGGCTATTAGAACCCTGTCTTGTTCCTGATGTTACCCTCACGGCGCCTTGATTTCCATCTCAAAACAGAGGGAGGGTAGCGTTTTGACGTTAAAAAGATCGTTTGGTTTTTACTTTGTATTTCTCTGATGACTCATTATTTACATTTTTGCACTATAATAGTATTTGTATGTTCTGGGATGGTGTTAGGTTTCATTTTGGTTAATCATACGCCTTACTTATTGTTAAGGCAAACCATACCCTCTTGGCCAGTAGTGAAGTAGCTTGTCATTATTTGCATTGCCCAGGATATCTTTCGGCTTACTGAGGAGGGAACGGTTGGAGCAATAAAGGCTTCATAGAGCAAAGCTCTGTTGTTGAAAAGCCAATTCAGGAAGGGCGGTTTCCCGATGATGCGGAATCTGTTAGCTTGCCGTTCTAATCTTGAGATTCCGGCGAGCAGGCTTTCCGCGTATTATTGTTCTATACCCCATTATTTACTGCGGGGATCGGGGAACCAGGGCTTTTGTTGCTCAATTTGGTTCTGGGTATCTATGTGGGAGAGCCTCCGTCGATGGCATACATGTCCATCACCAGGGCACTAAGCCAGGCTGGGCTACAGCTGCTAAATAGGTTAATAGAGTTTGCTCAGGAGCGTGGCGACGAGACCGATGATGCCGTATTTACGGCTATTGAGCATTGGGCTCGTGAGGTTCTTCATGCCGCTGACCTGACGGCAATATTTAATGCTGCCCAAGACGAGTTTACGGCTGCTCCTGGTGCTAACTCACGCTGGCTGGATACCTTTGCCGTTCTATTTGAGCATGGAAGCGATGGCATTGCCGCCTTTGCTGAAAATCTTTGGCGGACCTATTTTTTCCGACTGGAAGAAGCTCCCGAAGCATTGTGGAGCCAGTACCCTGAACTCCAGCGTGCTGTAACACTGAACACGGAATGCAACCTGCCGAGATCTTGGGGTGATTGGGTACTGCCGATAGAGATCCTGATGAGCATTGCTGAGGCACGTCTCATCGATGCTACTGAAGCATTCGAATGCTTGTTGGTATCGCAAGACGTCGTCGAGATGCTGGCCGAGCTGGCTTTGGGTGAGGAGATTCCGGCTCCATCCTCCGAAGCCCATGCGCCTTCTATGCCGCCTGACGCAAATACTGCACTGATGGCCTACCTGAGTGCCTGCATCAATACCATTGGGCTGATAGATCCACGCGGTTTACCCCAGGTTGGACGTGCACCAGTCTCTCTTGAGACGGTGTTCACGCCGCTACGCCTGGTGCCATTCGATGCCTACCACCAGCCTGTGAAAGCAGTACGCTATCGCACGGCAACCTTTATCAGCGCCGATCTCTTTGCCTTCAAAGAAGCGTTGGGCCCTGGAGAACTGGAGGCGCATCCCGGCCTGATGCCTCAAGAGGTGCTGTCGCGCCATTCTCAGGTCTTGGTCTTGGGCGATGTAGGGGCCGGAAAGACCACACTGCTGCGCGCTATCGCGTTTGAGTATGCGCGCATCTTGTCGGAAGATCAATCAGACAGCATTCAAATCGAGATGAGACCTGATGGCGGTTTTCAGGTAACGCTGGCGCGCCCTTTGCCTATCTACATCGACTTGGCCGAGTATGTCGATGACCACCTCCCGGACGAATCGCTGCGGGATTTTGCCCTCCGTTCAGCCGCAGAGATTGCTGCGGACCAATCTGTTGGGCCATTGGTGTCTGGCTTCTTACAGGCCGGGCAGTGTGTCTTGTTGTTAGATGGACTGAACCAGGTAGCCACGGATGAACAACGTCGCATGCTTGTTGAGGCGGTGGCTGATGCATCTGCTCAGTGGCATGCTGAGGGCAACCGGGTTGTGGTGACCAGCCGTCTGGCCGGCTATACAGCCGCCCCTCTACCTGCCGAATTCGCCATCCATGTCATCCGGCCGCTTGATCGGAGCCAGATAGGGCCTTTCTTGCTGCGATGGACGTTGGCCCTGATCCGCTTGAAGCGTCCCCTGATCCGGGAAGATGAGGCGCTGCAACAGGCACAAGCTGAGACGCTGGCTTTGGTGCGTGAGGTTACAACCAATTCCCAACTTCATGCGTTGGTCAATACGCCACTTATGCTGCGTCTGCTGATTGGAATATATCGTTCGGGCATGGTAATCGCTCCACAACGTGTTGCTCTATACCAGATGGTGGCCGACGCGCTGATCCGCGAGTGGCGTTTGCCACAAAGTGCCAGTGCGCGTCCCACAATTTTGGAGCATGAAGCCACCGATTTGCTCAGCCATCTGGCTTTTTGGATGCATGCTTCCCGTGCCAGTGGCAGGCTTAGCGAACAGGATTTGCAGGCCATTTTGGTCAATATCTGGCGTCAGTTGCATCCTGATGCTCCTATTGCGCAAGGCGAGGAAGCCATTGGAGAATTCGTGAGCCGCATTCGCTCTCAGCCTGGCGTCCTGGTCGAATGCGGCAATGGCCAATATGGTTTTGTTTATGATGGCTTACAGGAATATTTTGCAGCGCGCTATCTGGTCTCGAGCTACCGGCTGGCGTCAGAGCGTATTCGTGCGCTGCTGCACGATCCACGCTGGGATGAGATCATCCGCCTGGCGATTGGTTTCACTGCGCTGCGATCGCAAGAAGACGCTTCCGATCTGATCGAGATGGCCATACTGGCACGTGGCACGCGGGCGCAGGATATGGGCTATTCGCCTGCGCTTTTTGAAGACCTGCTCAAACGCGACTTATTCTTCGCTGCTCGCCTCCTGGGAACCGGGATCGAGACCCGTTCGCAGATCACTCACTTGGTGGTAGATGAGCTTGTTTCGCTGTGGTTGGGCGGTGATCGGGACAGCCTGGGGCGTTTTAGTCTGATCTTCGATAGTGCTCGCCGCCATTTGATGAATCTGGATGGCGCTTTGGCGAGCCGGAGAGCGCTGCAGCTTGTGCTGGAAGGACTGAACAGCATTGATGAGCACCGTCGTGCTTTCGCTGCTGATGCTCTGACCTTCTGGCCGTCGCATCTGGCCGAAGCCATCGATGTCCTGGTCAAAGATGGGCGCGAAGCGCCGCCATTGGCACGTTGGGCAGCTGCCCAGGCGTTGGGAGCCTCCACCAATCTCTCCGTTGAGGCTTACAAGCTGCTGCTCTCGTTGGTTTGTGATACCGACGAGCGGGTCAATCAGGGCGCCCGCGATACGTTGCATAATGTGCCGCCTGTGCCCAGCGAGGCGTTGGCCATGTTTGTCGATCTGCTGCGGGGTGGTAATCCTGCCGGGCGTCGGGTTAGTCTGCGACAGCTTCAGCAAATTGGCGCGCTGCCTCCTGGCGTGATCAATGAGCTGATTTACCTGCTCAACGATTCCGATCAGGAAACTCGCCGGGCAGCTATGGAGGCACTGAGCAGCGCTAACGAGCTGCCGGAAAACGCGCTGCTGACCATTTGTCGCTTTGCAATGGATACCGAGTCTGGCCTGCGGCTGGCGGCAATCGATGCCCTGCGTCGTCCGGTCGAGCTGCCACAGGAAGTGCTCGATCACTTGATCGACTGGACCTATGATCCCGAGGTGGCCATTCGCCGCGCCTCAGCTTTGGCCTTGGGTGAGTGTCTGAACGACTCGAATGAAGTAATGGAAGCGCTGATTGAGCGGCTGGACGATCCGGTTGACAGCGTCCGCGCCGATGTTGTTGAGCCGCTGGCATCTAGAGGACACGATGATACCAGAGTGATGCACGTGCTGGCTCATGCGGTTCGCGATCCTACTCATCGTGTGCGCTGCGCGATTGCTGCTGCGCTCAAGCACTTCCCGTGCCCCAATGCTGAGCTGCGCGAGGCTCTGCGGTTGCTGCTGAGTGACAAAGAAGTGATCGTTCGTGAGACAACGCTCGACACCATCGCTCACCTTGAAGAGCCTGGTCCGGAACTGGTCGACTATCTGGTCTCGCTGGTTTCAGTACAGGATTTTGGCATTGGGGCCAAATCTGTATGTGCTTTGAGCCGTCTGCGAGGATTGCCCAATCAGGCCTTGGTGGTACTGGTACGGGCACTATCAACGCATTGGGAAGAGCACGGAAAGTCGATTGCGGCTTGCCTGAAGGTACATGGTCCGCTGGGAATGGATATCATCAATCGGATTATGGATTTAGCTGTTCAGCGGCCGGCCGGTAGGACATATGCAACACAGGTCCCAATTGGTCTGCAAGTCTTAGCCTTGGAGATTTTGGGACACGTGCTGGACGAGGCTCCCGATCTCGGCCACGTTCTGTTGGAAGTCGCTTCTGAGAATGGAAATAGCCAGGTTCAGATTGCGGCCTTGTGCGGCTTACGGTACAGCCGGGAAATGCGGCCCGATAGTAAGCAGATATTACTTGACTTGACCCGGCAAGGGCCATTGCAAGTTCGTTGTGCAGCTGGTGTGACGCTGGGGCACCTGATCCGTAACCTGCCCGATCCGCCTTTCCAAAGCACCGAGCTGTCAAGGTTGGGCGAAACTATCACCGTGTTGCTCAAAGAGCTTCCGCCGCGGGCATCATGGGAAAATGATGCGCGTTTGCAGAATGAGCTGCTGATGGCGCTGAACTGGATCGTTGCTCGGGCCCGGCCTGCGCCGCCTCGCCTGGTTGCCCGTCTAGAAGATTCGCGCGGCTAGCTTGACCAACATGTAGGCTATCGGCAGAGCTTTAACCAGGACGGTGGCGACACCGCCGTCGCCGGCAGTGAATACTTCAACAGCTGCTTCGATCAATTCGGCAACGGCCTCCAGCTTTTTGATGAGGAGAGGCTTGGCTGCTTTCTTCTCTTTCTTAACCATCTCGCCGGCTGTTTCCAACTGCTCGACAGCCTGTTTGGCAAGGACTCCGTCCAATTCACCCTTTTCCTTGGCCTGGAGAATCATTTCTTTGAGGTCATCCAGCAGCTCAGTGAATTGGGTTTGACCATCGGCAATGACGCCATTGTTGGTGATCAGGTCGTTCCCGGCAATGTTTTGGAATGTTGCCGAGCCACGACCGATGTTCACGCCGGGGCCAACGTTGCCGGTGATCACAATGTGATCCCCTCCCACTGAGGATGATGCAGCGGTGTCTTTTTGCGGGGTTGTTGGGTTAGAGTTTGGTTGGTCTTGCATTTGTAACTCCTTTGAATGATGATAGTAGTGTAGACGGAAGTGCGAAAGTTGCAAGAGTGAATAGGCGGAAAAAACAGGCGGCAGCGGATAGCATTCAGCTTTGACATACAGCTATCCGGTTATGTCATCTATAACGCCTCAGTCTCACATATTTACCGTTTTGTGGGATGGTTCATTG
>JAFGMS010000010.1 GCA_016927375.1 Anaerolineae bacterium | reverse complement strand
TGGGGTCTGCTGTCGAACCCCGGCCGTGGCGAGCGCACCAAGGGCATCATCGATGCTCTTGAAGAAGCAGAGATTGAGGTCATCTACGAGGAAATCAGCGATGACGTCAACGCAGATGCATCCCTTGGTGTTCCGATCTTTACCGGCATCATGTCCGCCAACCCGGACATCAAGCTGGTTGTTACCGACCATGGAGCCCTGACTGCCACCCAGCAGACCTATTTTGAGAGCGCCGGTCTGGGCCCTGATGATGTTTACGGAGCCGGCTTTGATCTCTCCTCTGCAACCGTAGAGGCCATCCAGGGTGGTTGGACTGACTTGGTGATCGATCAGCAGCAGTGGCTGCAAGGCTATCTGTCGATCTTGCAGATCTGCCTCACCCACAAGTATGCCTTCTCCGGTTTGCACATCGACACCGGCGCAGGCTTCGCTCACGAGGAAAATGTTGACCTTTTGGCTGACCTGGTGGACCAGCAAATTCGCTAAAAAGCATGGAGCTGCTTTCCAGTGCTAATCCATCCTGATGGATTAGCAACAAAAGCAACATACAAGGGCTAAGTGGCTCTCAAGAAACCCTCTGACACCCGGCCATTTAGCCCTTGCTGTTACCAAGAAACTATATGGTATCATTGAGGCCATCCAACGTTGAAACGGAGACAATGGTATGGAATATCGCCTAGAACTCAGGAATATATCGAAGTACTTTGGGGAAGTCCGGGCGCTTGAGAATATCAACTTTCAGCTGGGCCAAAACGAAGTCGTCGGCCTGCTGGGCGATAACGGTGCCGGGAAATCCACCCTGATCAAAATCATTACCGGTTACCATCAGCCTACCGCAGGCGAGATCCTGTTCGCCGGCAAAAAGGTGGACAATCTCACGGTTCCCAAAGCCAGACAGCTGGGTGTAGAAACAGTTTATCAAGAGCGTGCTCTGGCCGAGTTGCAGACCTTATGGCGCAATATCTTCCTGGGACGTGAACTCAACAACGCCTTTGGCCTCCTCGACGTTCAACGGATGAAACAGGAGACGCACCGGTTGATGACTCAATCTATGGGCTTTACTTCTTCAGCTGTAAGCCCAGATTCACGAGTCGGCACATTTTCGGGCGGCGAGAAGCAAGGCGTTGCTATTGTTCGCGCGCTCTTCTTTGACGCTGAAATCATCATTCTTGACGAGCCGACAATGGGGCTCTCACTTAAAGAAACCGAGAAGTTGATCAACTTCGTACGTGATATCAAGAAAGCAGGAAAGTCAGCTATATTCATCGATCATAATATCCTGCATGTCTACAGTGTCGCCGATCGTGTGGTAGTGATTGACCGAGGCCAAGTTGCCGGACAATTCTTGACCAAAGACATCACTCTAGACCAATTGATGAACAAGATGATTCGAGTTGCAGAGACAGGCAGCTTCGATTAACTAACAAGGATGTATGCAATGAGCTCTCAAACCAAGGAATTTGCTTCTGAGGCCAACCAACCTTACAGAGAGGCTTTTAACCTGGGAAGATTTGTTCGTGCTAATGGTACCCAACTCGGTATTCTGGGAGTTTTCTGTGTCCTATGGATTATCTTTATCCGTGCAGCTCCCGACACGTTCCTATCCCCTCAGATCTACCTTGCTTTCATGTCCACTATTCCCTTCTTTGCCATCATCGCCATACCGCTGACCATAGTAGTCATTGCCGGCGAAATGGACCTCTCTTTCCCATCCATCATGGCTATGGGTATGGTGGCGTTCTCAATGTCATACAATGCCATGGATGCAAACATAGAAAGTGTAACCCTAAAGGTGCTCCTGGCATTTGCTATTGCCCTGTTAACCGGAACCTTAATTGGCTGGCTCAATGGTGTAATCGTTGTCAAGTTTAGCATTCCTTCACTGGTTGCCACTATCGGTACACAATTCTTCTGGCGCGGGGCCGTGTTGGTGCTAACAGAGGGAGCGAATTTCACATTAAAGTACATCAAAGGAACCTTCTTACACCCTGCACTCGTCGGCAAAATCGGTGGCACCTTCCCCATGCAGATGCTTTGGCTGATCATCATAGCCGTCCTCGGTTGGGTGCTGCTTAACCGCCACCGATTCGGCGCGCACATCTATCTGATCGGTGACAATGCCAAGAGCGCCGAATTGATGGGAGTCAACACCGGCCGCCGGCGCATCGAAGCCTTCATGTTGGTGGGTCTGATCTCGGCTTTTGCCGGCGTAGTTGCCAGTTTTCATGTTGCCTATTTCTGGCCCAGCCTGGGTGAAGGGTATCTGCTGAAAACCCTGGCCTCCGTCTTCCTGGGTGGCACGTCAGTCTTTGGTGGCGTTGGAACACTCTTTGGAACCTTCATCGGCGCTTTTATCATTGGGTCCATCGAAGCAGCGACCGTGGCAGTTGGTTTGACAGGCTTCTGGACCGAGTTGATCTACGGCTTGATCATTGTGCTCTCGGTAATTATGCATACCTACCTGCGCAAGCGTACAGAATAGCTCAGGACACTTATCTCGAAGACATCTTCCCTTGCTGCCGCTGCCAACAGGGGAAGATGTTTTTAGTTCTCCGCCTCGCTGACACGCTCGATATGCCACTCTCCGGCTACCCGTATCGTAGTACTGTCCCCCGGCCAGTAGAGATGGGTCCAATAGTTTCCGCCCCGCAAAGTCGATGGGTTGGGCCCCATTGTAACAATGATGTGCTCCGGCGTGTGATGGGCAAAATAGGTCTCCCGGTAGATCGATGATCGTCCCAAGGTAGGATCGATTGAGACCCAACCAATGCCGGGCATGTACACATCCCCCCAGGCATGCTCAAGGCGAGCAAGCGACTCTGTCTCGCTTTCCGGATGTAACAGGCCTCCAAAATAGCGAGCCGGAACACCTTGTGACCGGCTCAAAGCAATCAGCAGTGCTGTATATTCAGTACAATCAGCTCCCATAAGGCCCAGAGTGGCCTGTGCGCCCCAGTTCTGCTTGTTATAACTGTAGACCAGCTCATTGCCGATGTAATCATAGAATGCCCTTACCTGCCGGCAAACGGTTTCTTTGCCCCGCGACAAATCTCGGGCCAGGTCCACGATTTGCGGATTAGCCGACTCGATGTTGAGTTCGGGGTGGTTATACTCATTGGGCAATTCCCCTTCACAGACCGACAGGTCGTATGTTAATTCATTGACCGCTACCTGGTAGTCAATCTGTACTGTGACGGTCGTCTGTGGAGGATGGTCGGAGAAGTCGAACTCGGCATATTGATTGCCATATTCATCCGTCACCAATACGTAATCTTGGGGAAAAACATCCAACGATTGCACCTGCTGGTAAGGAGGCAAGTCACGGACCAGCGCTATCCAGAGATTTTGCTTTTCCGGCTGGCCTGCCCCCTCATTTACCAGGGTGATCTGCTGGTGCAAGTGATATTCTTGCTGACTTACCACAGTCACCAACGCGGAAGGTGTTGCGGTAGTTGAAGCTGACAGATCTCCCGGTGAACGGCAAGAAACCCCAGCGAGCACCAGCAAACTGAGCAAAACACCCCTTGCTATATTCCTGGCTAGAACCTTGAACGGGGAGTAATATTTTGGTTGCTTTACATAGGTTTTGTGCTCCTGGCCGTAGGCAGCCTGTTCGCTTACCTGGAGCGACGCGATGTACCTGCGCCTCTTGTCGTGGTGAACACCCTCGCCGGATTGATTTGGCGTTTGAAAAGGTGGTGACTTGAATAAATACCTGGCAATCAACCGGGGCCGATTTTTCCGTCTCTTACTCTTCGCTATTGCAGTTGCTGCGGCGATCCTTCTCGGTGCCATTGTCTATCCCTCCTGGCAATATGCCTACCATTTTACACATTTGGGATGCGCCGGCCCGAG
>JAFGMS010000134.1 GCA_016927375.1 Anaerolineae bacterium | reverse complement strand
CGATTTGCGCGCCTTTATCGACGGCCAGCACGCCAGGGGTAAGCACGTGCTGCTGTGGTTCGCCCCCTTCTTCTGCGAATCCGGCTCTCGATTGGCGCAGGAGCACCCTGACTGGATGATCCATAATCGGGACGGCAGCCCCAGCAGCCACACCTGGATGAAGAAGACCATCTATACACCGGATTTCACGCATCCCGATGTGCGCGGCTATTTCACCCGGCTCATCGGCAAATTGCTGGGGTCGGGGCCTGGCCAGTGGAACGCCGATGGCTTCAAAATCGACGGCTACTCGTTCCTGCCCGACGTCGACAATGTCTACCACGACCCGGAGTGGGGCACCGGCGATCGCTTCCAGTACCGGGCCGACAAACTGATCTACGACGCGGCCAAGTCCACGAAAGCCGATGCCCTGGTCGAGCAGTCCTTTGCCAACCCCCTGTTCAATGACACCCAGGATGTCTGCCGCCTGGATGATGCTTCCAGCTACGATACCGACCTCTACGAGAACCGCGCCTGGGTGGCGCTGCTGGCCGGGGCCGCGGTGCCGGACACCGACGATTGGAGCGCCTTCAAGAAGATGTTCGTCCACTCGACGCTGCGCAAGTCGGTATACGGTATTCCGACGCTGTATGCTGTGAAGTATCGCGGGGCCGGGCGCATGGGCGGCGCCTCGGGCGGCTACCCGGTCCCCATCGCCGAAGAGGACTACAGCCGGGTGAGCGCCATCCTGCGCGTCTACCAGCACGCTCCCATCAATGCCACGCAGGAGCGCCACGTCGACCCGGACAACAAGGTCTTCTGGCGCAAGTACACTCAGGGGCCGCTGGCGGGCTTTTATGCAGCCACCACCCTGGCGGGTAATACTGCGCTGGCGACCTACCAGCCGGGGCTGATCCAGCTGGCTGCTATCGTCGAGACGCAGGCTGCCGTCCCGCTTCCTCCGGGCTGTAAGGTGAAGAGCGTCAAAGAAATTCTGAGCAGCGGCCCGGCCCAAACGCCCCGTTACTGCCTGTGCGATGACACTATTCTGCTGTGGATGCAGCCCTCCACCGGCGCTGTCGACCACTATGAGATAGAGCTAGTCCCAGACTCTTAGGGTTTCTCGTTCCTACGCTCTGCGTAGGAATGCAAGCAGGGACGCTCTGCGTCCCTAGGGAGTCGCCACTGTGTCCCTAGGGAGTCGCCAGCGAGTCCCCTGGGAGTCGCCAGCGAGTCCCCTGGGAGTCGCCAGCGAGTCCCCTGGGCTGCTGGGCGATTTATGAAACACTCTCTTAGCTCGACTTTGCACATCGGCCACCCTATGTGCGGCAAGTGGATTCCCGCTTTCGCGGGAATGACAGTGTGCGGACGTTCGAGACTTTTCGGATGTCGCTATTTGCCCATGATGTTGGAAAACGCCTGTCCCTTCGCGCAACCACTCGTAAACAGTCGGGCAGGTATGTGCAAAGTCCAGCTTAGGGTCTCCGGGGTCACTCAGGTGATCCCGGGCGCATTGCAAATGCATCATAAATGGATCTTAAATGCATCCTAAATGGATCCTAAATGCTCCACCCGTGATTCCTGGTCGGTTTGGATGACCACCTGGTAGGTTAGCCTGTTTGCCGAATAGTTCCCGGCATGGTTTAACCTTTTCCAGGATACCCAGTTAGAGACCGCAGATGAACCCATTCGCTGAAGCACCCCATCGCCGCTACAACCCGCTGACCGGGGAGTGGATTCTGGTCAGCCCGCACCGCACCAAACGCCCCTGGCAGGGGCAGGTCGAGAAGGCTGTGGAGGTGGAGCGCCCGTCTTATGACCCAACCTGCTATCTGTGCCCAGGCAATGAACGCAGTGGCGGCGAGCGCAACCCGGACTACGACAGCACCTTTGTCTTTCCCAATGACTTTGGCGCGCTGCTGCCGGATACCCCGCCTGGCGAGGATACGGGCCATCCCCTGTTCAAGGCTCAGGCCGAGCGAGGCGTGTGCCGGGTGATTTGCTTCTCTCCGCAGCACAACAAGAACTTCGCCAATATGCCGGTACCTGACATCAACCGGGTAGTCGACGTGTGGGCCGATCAGACGACCAGCCTGGAGCAAGAGTTCCCCTGGCTGACCTACGTCCAGATCTTCGAAAACCGGACGGAGATGATGGGGGCATCCAGCCCGCACCCACATGGGCAGCTGTGGGCCACCGAGCGCCTATCCCGTGAGATCGACAAGGAAGACCGGGCGCAGCGTGCCTATTTCGAGCAGACCGGGCATACGATGCTGGCCGACATCCTGGCGGAAGAACGGCAGCGTGATGAGCGACTGGTGTTTGGCAACGAGCATTGGACGGTGCTGGTGCCCTACTGGGCTGTCTGGCCCTTCGAGGTGATGGTCATCGGGCACCGGCCGGTCCAGTGGATCGCCGACCTGTCACCGGACGAGCGCGTTGCGCTGGCAGAGGTGCTCTCGCGGCTGACCCTTCGCTACGACAATCTGTTCAAGACGACCTTCCCTTACAGTATGGGCTTTCACCAGGCCCCGGTGAACTCTGGAGCGCAGCCGCACTGGCATCTCCATGCACACTACTACCCGCCGCTGCTGCGCAGCGCGACGGTCAGGAAGCACATGGTCGGCTTCGAGATGCTGGCCGGCCCCCAGCGCGACATCACGCCCGAGCAGGCGGCCGCCCGGCTGCGAGAGCAGTCGGAAGTGCGCTACGCATGACCACCTTCCCTCGTTCCCACGCTCCGCGTGGTGTACTGGACGCGGAGCGTCCCTCGGCACATTCCGACGCAGAGCGTCGGAACGAGAATAAGCATGTACTGTCATGACCGTTGTGTGTCATCACACCGGAAATGGTACAATGGTGTAAACATCGATGCTATGGGCACCGACGGAAATAACTATGGCGGAACACCCGAACAAACACATTCGTGCGGCAGTCGAATACGCGCTCAGTCACGGGTGGATATTACGAAAGTCGGGGCCGCGTGCTCATATCTGGGGCCGTCTGTACTGCCCATTGGGAACTCGTGACGGTTGTGCAAGAGCCGTGTATTCCACGCCGAGAAATCCGGAAGATCATGCCAAAGATTTGCGCCGTGCTGTGGATCGCTGTCCGCACGGCGAGCAGGCTTCAAATCCGCAAAGGCAATAGACGATGACGAAATACGAATTCGCGTTGATTCTCAAAGAGCCACTTGAGCTTACAGAAGACATCGTCGACGCCCTATTCGAGGCTGGGTGCGATGATGGAACTCCTGGTACGTGTGCCGGAGTGTTTCTCATTGACTTTCACCGTGAGGCAGAATCGCTGGAACAGGCGATTCGCTCAGCCATCTTGAATGTGAAATCTGCGGGCTATCAGGTGGAACGGGTAGAGATTGCCGCAGAGGCATTGCCGCAGTCTGCATGAGTCACCAGGCCACAAGGAAAAACAGTGCTGAGTGATGAGTCAAAAGCTATATCCTCGTTTCCACGCTCCGCGCGGCGTACTGGACGCAGAGCGTCGGAACGAGGCTAACTCGAGCCGGCAAGCCTCTTAACTCTTTGAGGTAAGTGGCTACATGATTAAGTGGGCGATTGGATTTGGAAAAGCTTATTCCTCGCAAATAGGCAGTCCCACGGGCCAGAACCCCTCAGTAATCGTTGCTACACCCGAGCCATCCAAAGCCACCACCCAGATTTCACCCGTTTCCGTTGTGCTATCGCTCGTCACGGATACGACCGCAAACCCCGATTCGAGCGGACTATGCCCCGCGATTGACAGTGGGGGAGCCAGTAACGAGGTATAGCTGGTTGTCCCGTTATCCAGTAGGGAAAAGAGACCATATTCGTGCGGCCCTCCGTGACGCCCATGCTGCGTGATGGCTAACACCCCCGTCCCATCCGGAGTGAACTTACCTGGGTATACAATCGACCCGCCCGGCGGTGGCGCGAGGGTTACGACATCAGAGATTGCCCCGCCTGCACTGATCCGCCCAACGTAGCTGTTCGCGTCGAAATCCGCTGCAATCCAATGCTGCTCACGAAATACAATGCGCCCGTCCAGCGTGGTATCAGATACATAAAGGGCATGGTCGTCAAATCCTTCAAAGGTAAGCGTCTCGCTGATACCTGTTGCGAGATCCGTGATATATAACACTCCACTGCCCCCCCCCGGTCCGTACGTCTGACTCAAAATCCGCCCGTCTGCCAGCTCCCACACGGGCAACATCACCCTGTCTGACGGGTCTAGCGGGAAAATCTCTGGCTCGCTCCATGAACCGTCCGTTAGCCGCCTGGTTTGCCGCAGTTCGGGGATGGCATCGGCCATATCCGGCGGAGTGCCTCGATAGTACGTGAGCGTGGTGCTATCCGGGCTCCACGCAAAATTCGAGACCCCCTCATACTTGTTGGGATCAGCCTCATCGATGACAATCTTCTCGCCCGTCCGCACATCGAACACAAGGCCCTGTTTGGCATCGCTTACCGCGAGCCAACAGCCGTCCGGTGAGAACGCGAATTCTGCTCCGACCAGCGAGTAGGGTCGATAGTGTACGACGAGCCGCTCATCCGACCCATCCGCATTGATCACCCAGATATCGGCTTCGCCCATCCACATCGCGGATTCTGAGCGCACGAATCCAATTCGCATCGCTGGGAGTCTCGCCCGATCAAGCGTTGGCGTGGCACTCGGAACCATCGTCGGTGTCTGTGTCGGTCGCGGGGTGCGCGTCGCATCTGCATTTGGCGTGAATGTGCCAGTGGGAGCAGATTCGGATGTGCTGGGTGCCACTTGTGGCTGCTCCACATCGGCAGTGGAGGTGATGTCTGATGGCGTACAGCCTATAAGAGCCACAAAAACAAGTACAACTGTGGTAAGCCTGACAGAGCCATCATGCATGATGATTGCCTCGCTATCAGAAAATAGTGATTGGTGATGAGTCAGAAGCTATAGTCTCGTTCCCACGCTCCGCGTGCCGTACTGGATGCAGAGCGTCCCGCAGCACATTCCGACGCAGAGCGTCGGAACGAGGATAAAAAGTAGATATACCCGTTAAGGTACTAATGATTAGGAACATTCCAGAACAGAATTCTTCCATCGGAAGAGCTGGCTGCTAAGGTCGTTCCATCTGGACTAAATACTGGAAATCGCAATTCGTCGCTCGGTCCTTGTAGGAGCCTCAGTTGTTCGGCTGTCGCCACGTTCCATATGACTATACGGTTTAGTTGGAAGTAGGCAGCCAGCAAAGAAGCGTCAGGGCTGAATTCGAGATTGACTGCCCCGTAAATAGGAGCACCCTCATCTGACTGAGCCTTGAGTTCTTTGATAGCTTCGCCGGTTTCTGCATCGATTACAAACAAAACATTCTCCCCTCTTCCTGACACAGTTCGAATCAAGCTGACGGCGAAGAGGTTGTGCTCGGTGTCGTAATCCATACCCAAAATATCTCCATCAACTGCTACCGTCTTTATCTGCTGCCCATCCGCAACATCCCAGAGAACAAGCGCCCCAGGTTGGATATTTTCATTACCTGTAGCAAGCGCGCTAACACCCGATGACGTTGCCAGGAATGAGCCATCATGACTGAATGCGAAAGGAGGGGCTACATCGTCTAGAACCTGCCGTGACGACCAGTCTTGGGTATTCCAAAGAACGACTTGACCTAGATCAGGAGGATTTTGCCCTCTAGGAATACCGCCTGCCAGTAGCAGTCCATCTGGACTAAATTCGGCTCCCGTCATTGCGTAGCCACCTTCAAGGGTTTTCTCGACAGCTCCTATTGATACGTTCCATACGTTAACGCGGCTTAGCCAGGGCTGGGCTGCTGCTATCAGCTTGTTATCTGAACTAAAAGACAAGGCCGTTATCTCTGCCATTGGCCCAAGTGTGTCTGACTTAAGCATCTGTAGCTGCTGTCCGGTTCTGGTATCCCATAAGACAACTTGACCATTTTGATGGCCTGTTGCAAGGATTGTCCCATCTGAAGAAAAAGCGATGGTAGGACGAGGGTCTCCCTGATGATGCTCAAGCTGGCCCGGCTGGTCACCTTCTGGTAGCTTAAAGCCAATTGCAGTAGGGACTACGGTTGGCACTACCACTGCGGTTGCTGTTAGTGTTTTAGTGGGAGTTGGTTCAAATGTATTAGTTGCCGATTGTATCTGGTCCGTTTCGACAGTTGAGGTAGTGCCTGATGGCCTACAGCCTATGAGAGCCATAAAGACGAGTACAACTGTGGTAAATCTAACGTAGGCATCATGCATGCTCATTACCTCGCTATCAAAAACTTACTAAGAGGTGCAGATAAGCACCTCTTAGTAAACGACGTATTTTGAGTTTTTGCAAAATAACGAGACAACCAGCTTGTCTTGCAAAAACAAGGTTGAGCACTGGCGATTGTTTTGTCCTATTTATTCGTAAAAGCCCAAAACTCTGCCGAGTAACGGTTACGGATGGATATCCGTAACCAGCGTCATATCTAGAGCATTTGTCTAATGTGACATTGTCAAGAAACCATGGAACATGATCCGTGACCTGGGATTT
>JAFGMS010000133.1 GCA_016927375.1 Anaerolineae bacterium | reverse complement strand
AGGCGCTCTTCGTTCCAGATCCGTCGATCCTTCGTCGATCCTTCGTTCTGAAGCACAAGGAGCCTCTCCTGCCCATTCTGGTTGCTCGGGAAAACCTGACATTGTCAAAGTAATCAGTTTTCAAATAACTCCCTCGCACATCACAGAGTCATGAATCATCTCGTTCTTTCCCAATGAGAAGACATGAGGTATGATGGCAGGTATGAAAAGGTCTGACAGACAGGGTATCCTGTTGCTGTGCCTGGTCGTGTTGTTTCTGACGCTTGCCGGTTGCAAAAAGGAAGATCAATCGTCTGCAACACCTGGGGGCATCAAGTCGTCTGACATATTTGGTGAGACGCCTGACCCTGCTATCTCCAGAACACTTCAGGCAGAAGCAGCGATGACGGCGGTCTGGTTGCTCACTTTGACGCCAGAATCATTACCATCCGGCGGACCGTCTCCGACTTTCGAGGCGCCCAGTGCAGTTGGCACCCCACTGGCGGATCGGGGTGGTATATGCCCGATCCCTCCAGGTTATGTCTTGCAGGATCGAGAGGGTTTTTGTCTGGCAACCCCCGTTCCCTGGGTGGTATTCAACATCGATGGTGGAATGGCGGGTTTTTTGAAGACGACACCAGGACAGGCCGTTGGGCTAAAACCGGATTGGGCATACTCGACAGCGGAGTGTGTTTTGCTGGTTTACATCTCGATGGAGGACGGGGTAGCAGCACATCTCGATACTCGGCGCCGGCCGTTTGTTGGGAATGAAGAAGTTGAGGTCTCGCCTATCCAGGCTTATGCCTTGGAGGAGATAGGGCTTCTAGGTTTCACCTGGAGCTATGAAGATGGTGGCTCGGGCGCAGTATATGCAGACATGGTAGGACCTGGACGGCTGTTACACATCAGTTTTGACGGTTCAAACTGTCCCTTAGATAGTATGTTGCCGGTCCTGGAGACATTACGGATCAACTGATGTGGGCCGGTTGAAACGAAGTATAATGTTCAACAGGAGGAGCAAAAAATCATGAGTGACAATCAATATAACGATAGTGGAAGCGAGGCTGATGAGGCCAGGGATCGTATTAACCGCATTTTGCGCGGTGGCGGCGCGGGCGCTGACCAGCCGGTGGGGGATATGGATGATCCCTTGGGCGATAGCGAGGCGCTTTCGCGGGCAAGAGCAAGAGTGCGATCGTCGCGTGCCAGTCTGGGTGCTGAGGAGCCGGCCGAAGATCCATTTGCGCGCAGTCGTGCACGTACTCCTGGGCGTGCCAATCAGGCCCTGATTGTGATTGGTGGTGTGGTTGGTGCGGGGCTGCTGCTGGTGCTGGTGCTGGTGTTTATTGTCCCCCTCTTGACAGGTGGGGGTGGGGGGCTTTCCTTGCCGTTTCTTGCCACGGCGACGCCCACGCCTACCATTACCCCAACGCCCACCGCTACGGCTACAGCCACGGCAACACCAACCAAGATGGCGCCCTCGACCCTCTCGCTGCCTAATTTAACCTGCATCTACCAGAGTGATGTGGGTTGCTACGATTACTGCAACGATCCGGCCAACGCAGATGAGTGCCAGGGCGCCAAGGACTTCGTTGCGGCCCAGGGCGCCGATCCCGAAGTGTGGTTACAATGCGTAGCACCCGGTCCAGGGCCTAACGTCGGCAATGAGCTGGAATGTCTGCGGGATGCCTGGCGGGCCAACAATCCTTAGGATCAGGTAGGTCGCATATTCGCAGAACTGATCACCCGCTTCGTAGAGAAGCGGGTGTTTTTGATCGAGGCGGGCACCGTAAAATGTGAACAGCAGATCGTAAACTCAGAGACTGGCAATCAGCTCCGGGATCTGTTCCGGGTGCTCGGCTACCTTGACGCCGACGCGCTCCAGGGCCTTGATTTTGCTTTCCGCTGTACCGGTCTCGCCTTCGATGATGGCCCCGGCGTGCCCCATCCGCTTGTTGGGCGGGGCCGTCCTACCTGCGATGAAGGCAACCACAGGCTTGGTCATCTCCTCGGCGATAAAGCGGGCAGCTTCTTCTTCATCCGTGCCGCCGATCTCGCCGATCAGAACGATTTGCTCCGTGACCGGATCGTCTTCAAACATCGCCAGCACTTCCGTAAATCCGGTTCCACAGATCGGGTCACCGCCGATGCCGACACAGGTTGTCTGCCCCATGCCGTGGGAGGTCAAGGCGTAGACGACTTCATAGGTCAGTGTGCCGGAGCGTGAGACGACGCCGACATTGCCGGGCGTCGTGATGTGCCCGGGCATGATGCCTACTTTGGCTTCATTTGGGGTCAGTAAACCGGGGCAGTTTGGCCCGACTAACCGGCTGCCTTTCCGGTCCAGGAAGGCACGCACTCTGATCATGTCCAGTACGGGCACGCCCTCTGTAATGGCAACAATAAGTGGAATGCCGGCGTCGGCGGCTTCCAGGATGGCGTCTGCAGTGTAGAGTGATGGGACATAAATCACCGAGCAGTTGGCCTCGGTGGCTTCTACTGCAGCCTTGACGGTATCGAAGACCGGAACCTTACCAACCCATTCGCCACCTTTGCCCGGTGTTACACCGCCAACGATATTGGTTCCATAGGCGACGGCTTGCTCAGTATGAAATGACCCTTCTCGGCCTGTAATTCCTTGTACGATCAGTCGGGTATTTTTGTTAACCAGGATGCTCACGTTCTTCTCTCACTTTACGGAAACGCCATGCGCGGCTTCGACGGCTTTCTGAGCAGCCTCGGCCAGTGTGATTGCGGTGATCATGTTAGACTGCGCCAGTATGGCGCGTCCCTTTTCTTCATTGGTGCCAACCAGCCGGGCGACCATTGGCACATCGGTGGGAACCTCTCCCAGGGCCGATAGAATACCGTGGGCGACTTCATCACAGCGGGTGATGCCTCCAAAGATGTTGAATAGGACGGCCTTGACGTTGGGATCGGCCAAAATGATGCGCAAGGCAGCGGCGACCTTATCTGACTTTGCTCCACCACCGATGTCGAGAAAGTTGGCCGGCGATCCGCCAAACAGCTTGGTCATGTCCATGGTTGCCATCGCCAACCCGGCGCCGTTGACCATGCAGCCAATCTCGCCATCAAGCTTGACATAACTGAGATCGGCCTGGCGCGCCAGAGTCTCGGCGGGGGCTTCTTCGTCTGTGTCGCGCATCTCGGCCAACCGGGGATGGCGGAAAAGGGCGTTGTCGTCCAATGTCATTTTCCCATCGAGCGCCAACAGCTGATTGCCGTTTGTAACAACCAGTGGGTTGATTTCGGTCAGCGAGGCGTTGCTTTCTTCGTAGCATCTATACAGCGCGCTGGTAATGTGTATGAACTGCTTCCAAAGGGTGCGTGACAGCCCAATTTCACAGGCAATATTCCGGGCCTGGTAGTTGGGTAGGCCGAGACAGGGATCGATGTGAGCCCGGACGATCTTCTCGGGTGTTTTGGCTGCAACTTCCTCGATAGCAATGCCACCGGCTGATGAGGCGATCATCACCGAGCGGCGTGCGGCACGGTCAATGGTGATGCCAAGGTAGATCTCTGCTTCAATCTCGACGGCTGGATCGATGAGGATTTTTTTGACGATCAGTCCTTTGATATCCATGCCCAGGATTACTCTGGCATGCTTCTTGGCTTCTTCCGGGGTATGGGCCAGTTTGACGCCACCTGCTTTCCCGCGGCCTCCTGCAAGGACCTGGGCCTTAACAACAACCGGCCCACCGATTTCTTCTGCGATTGTGAAGGCCTGGCTGGCGGTTGTGGCTGTCTGACCTTTTGGGATGGGGATGCCGTATTCGGCAAAACGGAACTTGGATTGGTATTCGTGGAGCTTCATCTTAACTCCTGGATGAGTGGGAGGGGATATGTATGAGAGTCTACATCAGCATCTTTTTCCATTATACTGCTCGCCTGTAGCAAATCCAAGAGACGGGAATTGGGGTGGTAACCGCTAATACTAGGGAAGGGGAGACACACGCCCCGGTACGATGGGTGGTATTCTAGTCCACAAATTGATACCCATTCCAAATGTAACTGCGCTGTCAAGTTTTTTTGGTAAACGCGGGAGCGCCTGGAATAATACCTTTGCCAATTGGGATGAGCGAGTTGAGAACAGTTGCGACATCTGCCGGCGAGATGCAATGAGTGATTACGTATACTGTCATTCCCGCGAAAGCGGGAATCCACTTGTGTCTCTATGAAATCCTGCTTTCACAGGAGTGACATGGCTGGCGAAGGTATTGTTAGAGGCACCAAGGTGACATTGTCAAACTACATATGGGCCATCCAAAACGCGTGCTGACTAACCCAGAACCGGCTTTGACCAACCCGATGTGAGGCACCTATTACTCGTTACTCTTCACTCATCGCTTATCACGTTGTAGTATAATAAGCGCATACATGATTTCGATTCGCTGATAGGGTTATTTCTGCAATGGTGTTCGAACAAGAGCTTGATCTTCTGGTCCGTTCAAGTTATCCCATCATCTATATCCCCACGCCGGAAGAGGAGCGTGCCGAGCAGATGATTGCCTATGTGGCACAGAGTGGCACGCCGGCCCGAGCCCTCCATCTCTGGGATTTCATCGAGGGGTTCGAGGGGACCGGGGTAGGGCGCAACAACCCTGTTCAGGCATTGAATGAGATCGAGAAGGCCAACCCTGATGGTCCGGCCATGTTTGTCATGCGCGATCTACATCGCTTTCTGGATGATGTCCAGGTTGCCCGCAAATTGCGGAACCTGGCCCGTCATCTGCGCAACAGCCGCAAGACGCTCATTATCCTGTCTCCCACGATGCGCATCCCGCCCGATCTGGCTGAAGAGGTCACCGTTCTTGACTTGCTTCCGCCTTCTGTAGATGAGATTGGCCAGGAGTTGGAGACACTGCTTGAGCAGGTCAAGGTGGTTCTCACGCCGGGCGGGCAGGATGCACTGGTTAAGGCCGCTCAGGGCCTGATGATGGCGCGCATCCGGCTGGCGCTGGCGCGTGCAGTTGCCAGCTATGGGCGGCTCGATGAGCGTGCTATCCCGATTATGCTGGAGGAGAAAAAGCAGCGTGTCCGGCGCACAGAGGTGCTGGAGTTCTGGCCGAACGCTGAGACGATGGAGGATATTGGTGGTCTGGATATCCTCAAGCGGTGGCTGGAGCAACGCGCGGCGGCATTCACTGCCGAGGCGCGAGACTATGGGCTGCCCAACCCGAAGGGCATCTTGCTGGTCGGCATTCAAGGCACGGGCAAGTCTTTATCGGCCAAGGCGACGGCCAGTTTGTGGCAGCTCCCCCTCTTGCGTTTGGACGTTGGGCGTCTGATGGGCGGCTTGGTTGGTGAAAGCGAGGCCAAGACCCGTGAGATGATTCGCATTGCTGAGGCGATGGCTCCTTGTGTGTTGTTCCTCGACGAGTTGGACAAGGGCTTTGCCGGTGTAGGAAGCGGTTTTGTGGGCGATTCCGGTACATCGGCCAGGGTCTTCGGCACCATCCTGACCTGGATGGAAGAGAAGACCTCTGCGGTTTTTATCGCTGCTACAGCTAACTCGGTCGAGACCCTGCCGGCAGAGGTGCTTCGCAAAGGCCGCTTTGATGAGATATTCTTCATCGATCTTCCCAGCGAGCGTGAGCGGCGCGAGATCTTCGAGGTTCACTTGAGCAAAGCCCGTCCCAACCGCCTGCGTGACTTCGATCTGGAGCAGCTTGCCTTTCAGAGTGAGGGGTTCAACGGGGCAGAGATCGCGCAGGCTGTCTCTGAGGCTATGCACATGGCTTTCGATCAGCGCCGCGAGTTCGAGACCGAGGATATCTTGCGGGCCATGTCCTTCATCGTGCCGCTGAGCAAGACGGCCGGGGAGCACATCGCACGTTTGCAGGAATGGGCGATCAGCGGGCGGTGCCGGCCGGCCAGTTCGGACGCGGCACAGGCGGGGCTGATGGGACAGCTTTTTGGCGCTGCCAGCCTGCCGGGGTGATGGTATCGATATCAAAGAAGTCTTTTTCAAGTTGAGCATTTTGCTTGACATCAGGCAGTAAAATCAGTAACGTTAGCATCAATAGTAGACACCAGAATGTGTGTGGGGAATCTGGTTGCAGGGAGGTTGAGAATGTCCCATTTTACACGGGTCAAAACGCAGTTGAAGGATATCAAGATGGTAGGACGGGCACTGGAAGATCTTGGGCATAAGATCGAGTCAGGTAAGGTGCGTGGGTACGGAGAGCGCAAGGCTCCGGCCGACCTTGTCGTGCGCCTGAACGATCGCTACGACATCGGGTTCCGCCAGGAAGGTGATACGGTCAGCATGGTTGCCGATTTGTGGGAAGTGCCGATCGATGCTGATAGGTTCCTGAGCCAGGTTTCACAGCGCTATGCGTATCTGACCGTTGTCGAGCAGACGGCCAGTCAGGGTTGGCAGGTCGTGACAGAGGAAAATCAAGCTGATGGCAGTGTCCGCCTTGTGATGCAGCGTTGGACATAGGGCCTATCTGGGTAGGTAATGGTTTTGTGAGGATAAGTGATGCCCAAGAAACAAGAGATCGAGTTTGTGATCAAGCCGGATGGTACGGTTGAAGAACGGGTGACAGGGGTTAATGGGTCGGCTTGTGAGAAGATAACCAAAGATGTCGAACAGGCCCTGGGAGAGGTTGTCTCCCGCGATCATTCACCGGAATACTATGATCAATCCCAAAGTACCGATGAGACGGTGCCGACCCATACTTAGTTCGTTGGTTTTTTACAGGGAACTTTGGTAATGGATCTTCCGGATAGAAGCAAAGATACTCCACAAGCATTGCTGCCTGCCGAGGTAGAAGTGTATATCAACCCGGATGGGTCGGTGACGTTCGCTGATTTAGAGGCGAATATGGTTTCAGTTGCCCGCAAGCTGGACCCGGATTGGGCAGCGCCTGGTGATGCTGACACCGTCGACCGTCCGGCCCATGATACATAAAAAGGTGGGGTGATGGAAGCAATCCAACGCCTGTTGAACACAGCAGCTCAGATTATCCGAGACGGTCTGGCGATCATCATTATGCGGCTTGAGATCAACCGCCTCAAGATCCGGAATTACGATCGGTTGGCCCAGAGAGCCCAGGGGCTGCGTTGTGCATTGGATACACAGAAGCGGTCCCTGGACGATCTGCACCAGCAGCTTGCCGATCGCGAGGCGCAGATCAGGAAGCTGCAGAGCGAGTATGCTTCTCTGCAGCAGCAGCGCTCTCAGTCTGATGCTGCTGCATTGGCGTCCGATAGGCTGGATGTATTCAAGCGCGTGCAGGCGATCGCTGTCCAACTGCCTACACTGCGAGTTGCCGTCGATGATGGCGCCGATATCGCTGCCCAGGATGTGCTAGACCTGCTGGCCCCCTTCGATGAGATGCTGCACGATTTTGGGTTTGAGACCATTGGCAAGGCCGGCGATGAGGTTGGCTATGATCCCACACGTCATCGTCTGGTTGGTCGGGGTGCACACTCTGTGACCGTCGATGATAGGGTGCGGGTCCGGTACGTGGGATACCTGAATGATGGACAGGTTGTCTGTAAAGCCGAGGTAGTATGTATCGAGCAGCCGGAAGCGGTGGTTGAGGGATAGAGAACAAACCTCCATGTTGTAGAGGGTCTCTCCACGAATGTTTTTCTCAAAAAGGTGGGGAAGGCTGTGGAGATTTCTGAAGTTTTTGACGCTTCGGAAGTCCGAGATGCCGTGGAGTATTGAAAGGATACCCAAAAGCACTTAGGTCTTGCGTTTTAGTGACTCTTTGTTATGAAGAAAATAGCGATTGATTTTGGAACCACCAACACTGTTATAGCTGTGTGGCGCGAAGCCAGCAACGCCCCGGAGACGGTTCGTCTACCGGGGCTATCTGCACCTGGCGAGGAGGGACTTCCGCCGCTGGTGCCTTCTTTGCTATACGTCGAGAATGGGACCGGTGATGGCGTGAGCATCGGTCATTTGGTGCGGGCAGAGGGCTATGATGTCCAGGGTGACGAACGCTTCTTTTCGTCCTTCAAGAGGGGGATCGCTGCTACCAATCGCCCTCTTGCGCGTCTGATCGATGGCTCTTCGTGGGATGAAGCGCGGGCTGGCGCAGTCTTTATACGGGAGGTTTTGGCCGCTGTTCTGGAGCAGGAAGGCGATGAGATCGATGAGCTGGTCCTCTCGGTTCCCATCCAGAGCTTCGAGCGTTATCTGAAGTGGCTGCGTGACGAGGTTGTTGCTGCAAAGTGGGCAAGCCGGCGCTTGAGGGTGGTCGATGAGAGTACTGCGGCTGCTCTGGGTTACGAGGTGCGCACGCCGGGAGAGTTGATCCTGGTTTTCGATTTCGGCGGCGGCACGCTGGACGTATCGCTGGTGCGGATGCCCATTGCCGAGGAAGGCAGCGGTGTTGTTCTTGAGACAGGCCAGTCCGGGAAGGCTGAGCGGCTCGTAGGGGATGGCTATATTGAGGCGCGGGTGATCGCCAAAGCCGGCCGTGTGCTGGGTGGTGATGATATCGATCACTGGCTGCTCGATGAACTGTTGGTGCGCAATGAAGTGGACCGCAGAGATATTGGCGATGCCTATTCCCAGCTGAAGCTTGCCGCCGAGGCGGCGAAGATCCGCTTATCTACGCATGAGAGTGCTGAGATCAGCGTTTTCGATCCGGACACCTACCGGACATACCGGGCGACTCTCACCCGCACCCAGTTTGAGGAGCTGCTGGATCGGCAGGAGTTTTTCGGCGCCATCCAGAAGACGGTGGACAAGGTGCTGCGAGGTGCGCGTGCCAAGGGGATCTATCCGGAAGATATCGGTGCCGTGCTGATGGTGGGCGGGACATCGTTGATCCCGTCAGTCAGGCGTATGGTGCGAACGATATTCGGCAGCGAGCGTGTCGCCGAGCACAAGCCCTTCGAGGCGGTCGCCCATGGCGCGTTGGGGCTGGCAGTCGGTCTTGGTGTGGACGATTTTCTCTATCATTCCTATGGTGTGCGGCACCTGAGCCCGATCACCGGCCGGCATGAGTGGGAGGAGATCATCCCTGCCGGTGTACGCTACCCGCTGGATGAGCCTGTCAAGCTGGTCCTGACCGCGTCTCGTGATGGGCAGGAAGCGCTTGAGTTGGTCATCGGGGAAGTCGAGGAGAGTGCGGGAGGAATCACTGAGGTGATGTTTGGAGATCGGGCTATCCTGATGGTTGAGGGAGGTCTTGAGTTGCGCCGGGTCGTCCCGCTCAATGAAGAAGATGGTGCGCGGACAGTGGCTTATCTCGATCCGCCCGGCAAGGCCGGGGAGGATCGGGTTGAGGTCAGCTTCGATGTGGATCAGAACCGCACGCTTCGGGTAACCGTGCTGGACCTCATGACCCGGAAAGAGATTTTGCGCAGCGCGCCGGTGGTTGAGCTGCATTGAGGCGTGATTTGTCGACTGTAAACTGTGAACTGTGAACTCAAAAAGATGAGCCAGCGACGTCTAAAAATAAGCGGTTTTGAGCCCGGACTGGGAGGGCAGCAGGCACTGTCCGGGATGGAGCCGGCTTTGAGCCGCGAGTTCGGGCCGCTTTATGGACTTTTCAGGATGAAAGGGCTGGAAGCGCCTCCTGTCTCTGGGCGTCGTCGTCCCTTGGTGGTCATCGCAGAACGTGATCCGGATACCGCGCACCTTGTCTATCTCCTCGCCGAGTCCAACGGCTATCATGTCAAGCTCACCGATGATGGCATGCAGGCCTGGCAGATGGTGAAGACGTTCTCCCCCGATCTGTTGGTTACCAATATTCAGCTTGTGGGTATGAAGGGGCTGGAGTTGATCCGGCGTATTCGTGCCGCTGACAGAGATGGGCTGTACTCACTGCCCATTCTGGTGATGGATGTCCATCACCGGCATCAGGATGTCATGGCGGCCTTCAAGAGTGGTGCGGACGATTACCTGGAGATGCCCTACGATCTACATGGCCTGCTGCGCTGCTGGCGGAGAGGGCTGACGGCATGTTATCGCCCGCCTCCCCTTACCGCGCTTCAGAACGATGATGTGATGATTCGCCAGTTGGCTCTCTCCGATCTCCTGGAGCGCCGCCCGGAAGGGCTTGTCAGTGGGCTGAGTGAGTACCTGTGGCATCCTGACCCGACTCTGAGGACGGCTGTGCGCTGGGCGCTTCGCCGGATAGGGACAGAGGAAGCCCTGGCGGCAATAGAGCGTCATCGGGAAGTGGTGCAGAGCCATGTCGGTGGTATGTAGGCGCGTGAGCCAGAAATGGACAGGCACTTGCTTTGGTGTATGACTGATAATTGGAGATGTGTTGCTTATCAGTTCAGTGCGATAAATCGAGATTCTGACTATTTATTGATAACCATCAGCCATATGCTATAAGCCATAAGCCGTCTACGAAGGTAGGATAATGCCGGACTTTGAACCCAGTGGCCTGGAACCGCGGATTGGCGGCAAGCAGTGGCGTCCTCATCTTACGGGATATGAGCCGTCATTGGGGGGCGAGCGCCGTTTTGATTCCAACATCTGGGGGCGGTTGATCGATCTGCGATGGCCTTCCAAAGAGGCCCTGATTGCAGGTCTTACGCCTGCTCTGTGCGAGCTATATGCCGGCGTGCTGATCCAGGTGATGCCCGAGGGTTCAGCCTTCAACAAGCATTTGGAGGGTGGCGTAGTCTGGTCTGGCCATTATACGCCTGAGCAGCGCGCGGCAGCGGCACAGTCTCTAGGCCTGATCGGTGCGCGCCATGGTTCTGAATTGGCAGCTTCTCTGGTAGAGCCGCTGGTTGGGCGGCTGGTGCCTTATGAAAGCGACCAGGTCCGCGTTGAAGCCGCACGGGCATTAGGCCTGCTCGGTGATGAGCGGGCAGAGAAACCCTTGATTAAGGCGATGACCGGCGGAAGCTGGCGGTTGAGAATGGCTGCTATCCAATCGCTGGGACAGGTTGGGAACCTGGAGGCACTGGCATTTCTGCTCGATCTCCAGGATCATGGGGAGTCGCTCAACGAAAGCATGGCAGCCATGGAGGCATTGGGGGCGTTAGGGGGGCGCCTGGGTGGCCAACATCAGAGCCGCATCTTCGATACGCTGATGCGTGTCTTTGTTCGCGGCGATGGATTGCAGCGCTGTGCGGCAGCCCGGGCGCTGGGGGCGCTGGGAAATCTACAGGCGCTCGATCCGTTGCTCCAGGCAGCCATTCATGCTCGCAGAGAGCTGCAATGCGCGGCGGTCCATGCGTTGGGTATGTTGGGCGACCCGCAGGCCGTGCCGCCCTTGATCAGCATCTTGACCTCCTCCAATTATCCGCTGCGCCAGGATACGGCCGACGCGCTTGTCCGCATCGGCAAGGTGGCTGTTGATCCGGCGTTGGCCGTGCTGCAGCATCCCGACCCCGGGATTCGCCGGAGTGTCATCGAGGTGTTGGGTAAGCTTGGGGCTAGGGATGCTGCCGGCGCCTTGATCGAGCAAGTCGATGATCGCCACGTCGAGATCCGGCAGGCGGCTGTGAATGCCCTGGGGATGATCGGCGATCCGGTTGCGGTTGAAGCGCTGATCGGGGCTCTTGAAGACCATGAGCCCCTTGTTCGCAAGGAGGCTGCTATGATGCTGAGCGGCTTTGGTGATGAGCGGGCTGTGGGTCCATTGTGTCTGGCATTATGGGATGCTGATATGACGGTGCGTTGGTTCGCTGCCTATACACTCGGCACCATCGGCGACCCGAGGGCCGTTCAGCCTCTGTGCCAGGTGCTGGGGGATCGCTCGGAGAACGTCGTTAATGCGGCGGCCGATGCCTTGTTCCGCCTGGGGGATGTGTGTGTGGTTTCTCTTGTTGAGCATGCTCGCACGGCGGATAGGGAAGTCCGACAGGTGGCGTTGGCTGTTCTTGAACGTATCGGGACGCCGTTGAGCTTGGCGGCACTCGATGAGCTGAGGGATGGGTAGCGATGGGGCGTATTACGGGGGACGAACCGGCTCTTGGTCAGAGCGGTCAGGGAGATTGGTTTGCTGAAGTGAGCGGCCAGGAGCCCATGTTGGGCGGGCAGCGCCGTCCGCGGTTGGATCGGGAGCTGTTTTGGGATCTGCTGGATATGGATGGAGATCGACGTCTGACGGCGGCCGAGGTGATCCTGGAACAGGGCGCGGGACGTTTCTATGGAGCGGCCATGATCGCAGTGTTAGCGCCGGGCGCGCGTTACTTCCAGCCTGGGCGGCTGTGGAAGATGCCTTACTCTTACGAGCACAAACTGGCGGCTATGGATTCGCTCATGCGGCTTGATCCGGCTCATGCGCTGGCTGGTTTGGTCGTGGCGTTGAACAACCAGGATTCCGGTATCCAGCGCATCGCTATCTGGTTCATTGGACAGCTGGAAACAGAAGAGGCACAGTCGGCATTGTTGACCATCCTCGACGATCCACGTCCTGAGCTTCGCTATGTGGCCTTCTATGCGCTGTCGGAGCGTTGGGGTCTCCCTGCCCTGAAGCGGCTTGTCAGCCCTAAGGGGTACACTGTGAGTGAGGCTGCTCGCGTGCTGGGACGTTGCCTGGAGACACCACGCGTTCTTGACCCGCTAATCGTGGCTCTTCGGGAGGATCGCGAGTCTGCCGGAGATAAAGAGCTGGCCCAGACTGCTCTCATCGAGGCCGTTGTCTCTCTGGTGCAGCACCTGGGAGACCAGGATAAGACCCTGGCGGTCGAAGCCTTGGCTGCTCTGCTCGATAACAGGCGGACCAGCCGAATTGTCGCCGATGCGGCCGTCGAGGGGCTCCGTCGGATCGATACCCCTGACGCGCGTGCAGCGGCAATTCGATACCAGTCTGGGCACGATACATTGGACCGATTGGCTGTCAACGAACAACCTTCCGGCAATGGGCAGCACTTCCAGAGAACGTGACCTGCGCCTGTGGAGTGCCTTGTTGGGGCGCGATGTTGAGCGCCGCCGGGAGGCAGCCCGCACCATCCGGGCGTTGGAGTCGGAGCGGTGGTATGCTGCTCAGCTCCTCGATGCGCTGCCCGGCCTACAGGGCTGGCAGCGCGCCAACATGGGCGATGCCCTGGCGCTGCTCGGCGATCTCCGCTTTTCAGGGCCATTTCTTCTTTCCGAGATGATCGCTGTGTCTGCGGGGTATGTCGTCTTGGGAGGCGGGAAGTACCCCGAGGAGCGCCCGCGCCATACTGTTCATGTGTCTGGATTTACCCTTGCCCAGTTTCCCGTGACACAAGGAGCCTACGCCGTTTTTGTCGAAGAGAGTAGGCATCGCAGTCCGCGCGGTTGGGTGCGTCGAGAGCCTGTGCCTGAGCAGGTAAATGCCCCCGTGGTTCATGTTTCGGCCAGGGATGCCGAGGCTTACTGTCGCTGGTTGAGTGGTAGAACCGCCCACCGCTATCGCCTGCCCACCGAGGCTGAGTGGGTGATGGCAGCCCGGGGATCTGCCGATCAGCGCGTTTATCCTTGGGGCGACACATTCGATGTAGGACTGTCCAACACCTGGGGACGCAGGCGCATTGGGCGCTTGTGTGCTGTCGGTCTGTTTCCGGAAGGGCATGGCCCTTTTGGGCATGGCGATATGGCCGGTAATGTCTGGGAGTGGTGTTCGTCTTTATACTGGCCTTATCCTTACCGTGCCGGTGATGGCCGCGAAGACAGCGCCGCCGATGATCCCCGGGTGATGCACGGCGGATCGTGGCGAAGCAAGCCGTCCTCGGTTCGCTGCGATGCCCGCCAGGGCGAGCTGCCGACAGACAGCTTCGAGGTGGTCGGGTTCCGGATCGCCAGAGATGGCTGAGCGACAGGCTAATTGATGATTGGTTGATTGACGATTGATGATTAAAATACGGTGCCGGGTGCCGGGATGGGGGGCGAGCGGCTTGTGAGTGAAAAACCAATCACTAATCACCAAAAACTGAGTACTGCCTTTCTGGCTGAGCGTGCCCGGCAGGCACAAGCCATGCTGCACGAGTGTCGCTTGTGTGGCTGGGATTGTGGCATTGACCGGGCAGTGAAGCTGGGACCGTGCCGGACGGGCATGGAAGTCAAAGTTGCCACGGCCTATCTGCATCTTGGCGAGGAGCGCCCGCTGGTCGGCGGCAGGGGGTCTGGTGCGATCTTCTTCTCTAACTGCGAGCTTCACTGCCGGTTCTGCCAGACGGCCCGCTGGAACATCGATGGGAATGGGCGCGAGCTGGCGGCGCAAGAGCTGGCCGGTGTCATGCTCGATTTGCAGCGCCGGGGCGCGGTGAACATCAACCTGGTGACCCCAACCCATGTGGCTTCCCAGATCCTCGAGGCACTGCTTCTGGCTGTCGAGGGCGGTCTTGACCTGCCGCTGGTGTGGAACTCAGGGGGCTACGATTCTCCCCAAACACTTGCGCTGCTGGATGGAATCGTGGATATTTACTTGCCGGACATGAAGTACAGCGACGACGATCTGGGCCGGCGTCTGAGTGGTATTCGCAACTATTCGCAGGTGAACCGGCAGGCGGTGCTCACGATGCATCGGCAGGTGGGCGACCTGGTGCTTGATGAGGCGGGCGTCGCACAGCGTGGTGTGCTGGTGCGCCATCTGGTCATGCCTGGCCACCTGGAGAACACCAGCGGCGTGCTGCACTGGATCGCCCAAAACCTGGGAGCGAATACGTACCTCAGCCTGATGGACCAATACCGGCCGGCTTATCTTGCCTTTGAGCATGACGATATCAGCCGTCCGATCACCCCGGAGGAGTATGCGCAGGCCCGGCAGATCGCCCTGTCGCTTGGCCTGGTGCGGCTTGATGAGCACCGGCTGCTTTCATCTGAATAACACAAGGAGGAGACACTGATGCTGGACCCATCAAACAAGGGTAAGACTTTTCCGCCCTTCTCTTATACCATCGAGCGGGGCAAGCTCCGCGAATTCTTGCTGGCTGTCGGAGACGATGATGCTGCCTATGCCGTCGACGATCCGCCGCTGCCGCCGACTTTCCCAACCGTCTTTACCTTCTGGGGCGGGATGAGCATGGATGATCTGCTGCGCGAGGTTGGGGTAGAGATCCACAATGTCTTGCACACTGGGCAGGAGTATGAGTATTTCGCCCCGCTGCACATCGGCGATACCGTTACCGGGCAGGCGGCCATCTCTGATATCTACCAGCGGGCGGGGATGGACTTCATGGAAATTGAGACCGAGTACAAGAACCAGGACGGCGTTCTGGTTCTCAAAGACCGGGCGATGCTCGTTGTGCGGGGGGAGGAGTGATATGACGCTCTATTTTGAAGATGTCAATGTTGGGGACGAGCTGCCCGAGCTGGTCAAGGGCCCGATATCTGAGACGCAGCTGGTGCGCTACTCCGGCGCCTCCGGCGATTTCAACCCGATCCATACTGTTCCTAGAGTGGCTCAAGAAGTCGGCCTCGATGGCATCATCGCACATGGCCTGCTGATCATGGCCTTTGGTGGGCAGTGTCTGACAGCCTGGGCCGGTGCCGGATCGGTGCGGCAGTTCAAGGTGCGCTTCAGCGGCATGACCAAGCCGTCGGAGACGGTGGTTTGTACGGGGAAGGTTACTAAAAAGGAAGAGGATGGTGAACTGGCGCTCGTGCGTGGCAAATTAACCGTCAAAGATACAGATGATACGCTCAAGCTGAAAGGTGATTTCACGGTTGCATTGCCACGCAAGTCGGGGTAGGGTGGGGCTTCTGTATTGAAGAGACTATAAGCAAAGAACCTCATCCACACAAAGGGGATGAGGTTCTTTGCTTTAGCCGGTGTCCTTTTTCCGGGAGCGAGGCTTGTGTTCGCTCAGGCGGGTTCCTCCGACCATCTCATACTCGGAGGAGTCATCGCCGAAGATGCCTTTCACTCCGGTACGCACCCGCTTGACCTTATCCCAGATGGACTCGCGGAGGGTATCGCGCCGGTTGCGCAGATCGGTGAGCTGGGCTTCCAGCGAGTCGATCTGGGTGAAGACCGCCGCCGCTTCGACCAGTTGGGCCTCCAGCGTGCTGGGGGTCAGGTCGCCTATGGGTGGGGCTCCATCGATGTGCTTCCAGGCTTCCAGCAGGGCTCTGGCTTGTTCAACAGCATCACTTGGGTAGTTAGTTGACATTTTGTTCTTTGCTCCTTGACTCAAAACAATTTCATCCCAACGTCGATAGCACGCGCGTTCAATCGGATGCATATTATCGACGATTTTAGAACGGTTGTCAAGTGCTTTATGTTCGATGATCTGCGGCCCAGTTGATATGTTGCGCGGGGCAAACTCGCGGGTGTGCGGGTCAAACCGGAAGGCGCGCGGGGCAAACGGGAGGGCGCGCGGGTCAAACCGGAGGGCATGCGGGTCGAACCCGCGGGTGTGCGGGGCAAACCGGAGGGCGTGCGGGGCAAACCGGAGGGCATGCGGGTCAAACCGGAAGGTACGCGGGGCAAACGGGAGGGCGTGCGGGTCAAACCGGAGGGTGTGCGGGTCGAACCCGCGGGTGTGCGGGGCAAACCAGAGGGCGTGCGGGTCAAACCGGAGGGCACGCGGGTCAAACCGGAGGGCACGCGGGTCAAACCCGCAGGCGCGCGTGTCAGACTGGAGGGCATGCAGGGCAGACCGGAAAATGTGCCAATGCCTAAAAATGGCTGGGCAGTGTGCCATTACGACGGCGGGGCTGTGGTATACTCCTAATCAAGCTGATCGACTTGTATCGCTTTTGGGGCAGCCAAATGTCTGAGCAAGATATCCCCAGGTACGGGGCAGAAGAGCAAAAACATCCTCTCAACCTGCATGTGCCGGGCGTCCTTAACTTGCTGGGTGAACATCTCTATTCTGAGCCCAGGGTGGTGCTGCGTGAACTGATCCAGAATGCCCACGATTCGTGCCGGCGCAGGCTGGTCGAAGATCCTCACCTTCCCAAGGACTACCGGCCGCGTATCGATATCACCATTGATGCCCACCTGCGCCGTCTGACCATTCGAGACAACGGCTCCGGCCTGACCGAGCAGGAGATTCATGACTTTCTATCGACCATCGGGCGTGGCTACACGGGTGAGCTGCGGGAGCGCATGCAGTTTGCTGATAGGGAAGAGGTGCTGATGCTGGTCGGCCAGTTTGGGTTGGGCCTGCTGTCGACCTTCCTGGTGGCTGACTATGTCGAGATGCATACGCGCAGCTTTCAGGCCGGGGAGCCGGCCTGGTGCTGGGCGAGCGCCGGGGAAGGGCACTATGCGCTTGTCCCTTCAGATCGCAGCAAGCCGGGCAGCACGCTCGCGCTGTCCCTGAAACTGGCCGGGGAGTTCTTGCTCAACCGGTCTATCGTGCGCGAAGCCATTCGCACCTATGCCGACTTCCTCCAAATCCCTATTTACCTCGATGGCGGCGATAGCCCCGTGAACATGCGCGATGCGCCCTGGCATGTGGATGCCGGGGTTCAGGCTTACAGGCGGTTCATCGTAGAGCATTTTGATGTGGATGAGCCGCTGGCTGTCATTCCTCTGCACGATCACATTGAGACTATCAAGGAAGCCAACGCCGAGTGTGACGAAGTCGCGACGCCGCTCCAGGGTGTGCTCTTTATACCGGCCGGTTCTTCGACCTCGGCGCGTGAGCATGGCGACGTCAAAGTCTACATCCGCCGCATGCACATCACCGGTGAAGATCGGGAGCTTTTGCCCGGCTGGGCCAGGTTCGTCCGGGGTGTTATCGATTGCCCTGTGCTGAAGCCCACGGCCAGCCGGGAGCAGGTGCGGCGTGATGAGGCTTTCTATCACATTCAGGACATTCTCGCAGAGCAGCTGGTGACTTACATCGATGATCTGGCCGGGCGCGATCCTGCTCTGTGGCGTGATATCGTGTCTGCTCACAACGATGTGATCAAGGCCCAGTCTCTGGAATACTCCCGGCTCTTCGCTGCTGTGTGTGACCTGGTCACCTTCGATACCAGCCAGGGACGCCTGACCCTGCCCCAATGTTCAGGAGCCGGTGATGGCGACATCTACTATCTCGTTGATGGGTGTGGGGCGCTCCAGGAGAAAATGCTGTATGAGGCTCGTGGTCTGACGGTCATTGATGCCGGCAGGCCCGGTGAGGAAGCCTTTCTCAAGGCCTACGCCAGTGCGCATCCCAACGTGAATGTTCACCAGATGGCCCCGGGGGCCGGCTTTGTCTTCTCAGAAGTGGATGACCCGGACCGCCGCTGGGAGCCGTTGACCAGATATTACACCGATCAGGGCATTCCGGTACGTGTGGCCAGCTTCGAGCCTGCCGGCATTCCTGCTGTTCTGATCTATCCGCCCAACTACGATCACATTGCTGAGGCAAGTGCCGCTCTGGAGAGCGGGGAGATCGGTGGGAGCGTGGCGAGTCTGGTCGAAGCTTATGTGCAGATGAATGCTCAGTCTGGCGCGGACAATCAGGGGGTGTTGTATCTGAACGCAGCTAATTCCTTACTGCTGCGTCTTCTCAGGTTGGGGGATGGGGGTCAGGGGGTAGGGGATGGGGAAAAGCACAAACCTCCCTCTTTGCAATGGCCGCGCCAGGGCGGAGAAAGATACAATCCTTATCGTATCGGGTCATCGACCGGACAGAATGCCGTCACCGCCGCGTTGGAGATCATCTATCACAACGCTCGCTTGTTTGCCGGCCGGACGCTCACGCCGAAGGAAGCCAGGCAGGGGTTTGATATGATCGGATACAGCCTCGATCAGCTCGTCAAAGTATTGGAGGAGGCCGGCCGGGGCTCCGGTGTCGGGTCATCGGCCTAGTCGAGGCTTGTTCTCGTAAGCGTTAGCGTAACGCCTGGACCGGCCGAAATCTAAACCACGAATTACACGAATTTCTCAGATTTCTTGTTTATCATCCGTGTAATCTGTGCGATCTGTGGTTTGAACTTGCCGTTCAATGTTGCTCTTTTTCTCTTTCAGTTAACGGTTATGGTTTTTGGTCCTGTCCTGGGCACCCGCAAGGGATGCCTCTACGAGCAGATTTCCGGATAGATCGTCAGTGTTCTGTTCCGTGCGGTGGACAACCATTGCCATCGCCCGTACAATGAATAGACCATAAGATGCCAAAGACAGCAGTGGGGCGGATTGAATCGGACGTGTTGGGGTGCACTTCCGGCTGCCCGAGGGGTATGAGATAGGCAAGCATGGATAGGAAGGTTCCTTGTAGTCTGGCCTGAGCGGATAGGGGTACTATACCAATCGTTTGATCCAAAACTCAGTCCCTGACGTTAAACCGAGTCGGGGCCGATATGAGACGGCATTGGGGGACAGAGAGGAGCGTGCCATCATGAAGCTGGCGGTAATTGGCCTGGGAAGAATGGGCATGGGTATAGCGAGACGTTTGCTTGCTCATGGACATGAGGTTGTGGTCTACGATATCGATCCCACAGTAGTGGGGCAGGCTGTGGCAGCAGGTGCGACCGGCACTGATTCGCTTGAGGCTGCTATAGAAAACCTCGATGACACGCCGCGGTTTGTATGGGTGATGCTGCCTGCCGGGGAGCAGGTCAGTGGGACCTTGCAGACGCTGGCACTTCTGCTGGAAGAGGGTGACGTCATCATGGAGGGCAGCGATTCCTATTATAAGCAGTCCATGGAGCATGCTGCCAAGCTGAGTTATAAGGGCATCCATATGTTGGATGTGGGGGTTGGTGGCGGTGTCTGGGGTGACGAGTATGGCTTTAATTTGATGGTGGGAGGCGATGAAGAAGCCTTTGCAATGGCCACCCCGATCTTCGAAGCCCTGGCACCTGTTGATGGCTTTCATCTGGTTGGTTTGAGTGGCGCGGGGCATTTTGTCAAAATGGCACACGATGGCATTGAGTACGGGATCATGCAGAGCATCGCTGAGGGGTTTGAGCTCATGGCCACCAAAGATGAGTTTTCGCTCGATCTCGCGGCTCTGGCCGACTTGTGGGGCAAGGGCAGCACCATTCGTTCGTGGCTGTTGGAGCTGGCCGGTAAGGCCCTGGAAGAAGATGCCAATCTGGATTGGGTGGAGCCCTATGTCGAAGACACGGACGGGGGGCGTTGGGCAGTGCAAGAAGCTGTTGATTTAGAGGTGCCGCTGCCCGTCATATCGCTATCTCTCCAGATGCGCTACCATTCTCGTCAGAGAGACAGCTACGCCGCGCGACTGTTGGCGGCCCTGCGGAAGCAGTCTCGTGAACATACCATACATAAGATAAAAGGTGAATGAGGTTTCATGGCTGAGATTATCCAATTGAAGGGACTTGAGGAGATCGCCGGGGAGGCTGCTCGTCGATGGGCACAGATCGCTCAGGAAGCAGTGGCGGCGCGCGGCGCTTTCCGCGTCATGTTGTCCGGCGGAGAGACGCCCCGCTCTCTTTACCAGTTGATGGCTGCCGAGTCCTGGCGCGATCAGGCGCCCTGGGGACAGACTTATGTCTTCTGGAGCGATGAACGGCGGGCGGGCCCCAGCGACCCGGAGAGCAATTATCGCATGGCCCGTGAGACGCTGCTTGATCATGTGCCCATCCCGGCCGATCATATCTTCCAATTACAGGGGGTGGGTCTGGCCAGCGGCATCGCCCGAGACTACGAAAACAAGATCCGGCAGCATTTCGAACTGGACCGTAAGCAGTGGCCGCGCTTTGATCTGGTCTTGCTGGGGTTAGGCAGCGATGGTCACATTGCGTCCATCTTTCCTGGAACGCGGGCAGTGAGTGACTTGAGCAACATGGTGCTCGTTTACGAAGTGCTTGCTTTGAAAGCTGAGCGTGTAACCGTAACCCTACCGGTGATCAATCATGCGCGCAATATCCTGTTCCTTGTAGCAGGTGATGAGAAGGCCGATGCCGTGTGGGAGGCGCTGGAAGGGCCTTTTCAGCCCAGCACACATCCTTCCCAGGCCGTCAAGCCTGTCGATGGGAGCGTGACCTGGTTGGTGGATAAGGCAGCAGCATCACGCTTGAAAGGTTAGTTTGCCTTCGAGGGGACGGAAGATGCCCAACAGGCTTGCCAAAGAGACAAGCCCATACTTGCTACAGCACAAAGACAACCCGGTAAACTGGTATCCCTGGGGAGAGGAAGCCCTCGCTCGTGCCGGCTCGGAGGACAAGCCGATCTTTCTGAGCGTGGGCTATTCTACGTGTCATTGGTGCCATGTCATGGCTCATGAGTCCTTTGAGGACGAGCAGACTGCGGCCTTCCTGAACGAGCATTTTGTCTGCATCAAGGTCGACCGTGAGGAGCGGCCTGATGTGGACAGCATCTACATGCGGGCTGTTCAAGCCGTGACGGGCGGAGGCGGCTGGCCTATGTCCGTGTGGCTTCTACCTGATGGCCGTCCTTTTTACGGGGGGACTTATTTTCCCAAATCACCCCGGCAAGGTATGCCTTCCTTTCTCCAGGTTCTTGACCGCGTGCTCAGGGCTTTCCATGAGGATCGCGCTATATTGGAGCGGGATGCAGGCAATCTGACCCGGGCGATCAGTCAGACAATCAGGTTGGATGGAGGGGATGCACAAGAGGCTTTTGACCTGCGCGTGCTCGAATTTGCCTTTCAGAACATCGCCGGCCAGTATGATCGACAAAACGGCGGTTTCAGCCCTCAACCCAAATTCCCTCCCGGCATGACAATCGAGCTCCTGCTGCGTCTCTACAACCGGTATGGCTGGCGTCACGCATTGGAGATGGTCTCTCACACCCTGGATCGAATGGCCCGGGGTGGCATTTACGACCAGATCGGTGGTGGCTTCCATCGCTATTCGGTCGATGCACTGTGGCTGGTTCCCCACTTCGAGAAGATGCTCTATGATAATGCCCTCTTGCTGCGAGCCTATCT
>JAFGMS010000132.1 GCA_016927375.1 Anaerolineae bacterium | reverse complement strand
GCTATAGATCAATACTGTCTTCCCGGCTAAGTGTTACGTTCATTCCTATGCTCTGTGTAGAAACAAGAAGATAGCTGTAGTCAGCACCGTCTTTCAATGGTCATTCTTTCGTCACCGCTTGCGTGACCTCGTAGAGCGCCAGCAGGGTGGTCATGTTGTGCACTGTAATGCCCGCATCCATGTGTTCGTTGGTGAGACAGGCCGCGCAGCCATCTTCCGGAAGGGTGAGTTGGTTTGGGTGCTCCGGATCGACGCCGTAGCCGGGCACATCCTGGAGGGCAAGCCACAAATTCACCAATGGAATATCGTAATCGGTAGCGAGCTGAACGACGATCTGGTTATATGTCTGGCTGTTTTCCGGATAGTCGGGCCGGGGGGGAAAGGTACTTAAAATGGGAACGATACCCGCATCGATGGTCTCTTCGATCATCGTGCGCAGATAGCCTTCGAATTTGTCGATTTTGATCGAGGTTACATCGCTGGTTCCAAACATGATCAGCGCCAGGGATGGATTAACTATCCGGTATTCGCACGCAAGAGGCGATTCCCCATGCCGGCACCAGTTTGGGTTGGCCCAGATCGGATCAAGAGGGCCTGAGCTTGTAAAACCGCTGCCTGCTGCCATGCTGGTGGTCGAAAAGGAATCGACCGGCCGGCCATCTACCTCACGGACAGTGACTGCCGCAAACCAATCGATGGTCTCTTGCAGGTGCACGTGATCGCCCAAATCGTATGAACCGGTACTGAAGGGGACGAGATAGTTGGGAGAATCTGTCATGCAGTCGCCGATCTTAGCGAATACATGAGGGTTCCGCCCTCGGGACTGGCCATCGACGTAAATCTCGTGTGCGCGGAGGGAGACCATAGGTGTAATTGGGTAGTCGTGAAGATTGGGCTCAACAGGTGATGCAGCAGTGGCCTCTGTTGGATTGGGAGATGCAGGCATTGCGGTCTCAGTGGATATCACTGTGCTCTCTAGCGTTGTATTACTGCAAGCGCTGATTAGTAGTCCAAGGAGCACAACTAACAACAAAAACCTTTGCACAAGCTCACCTCCACTGAATCGTTCAGGATGCGAGTATAGCGAAGGTTACCGGCAGAGACAAACACACCGTAGATTATTCTGCTGAAGTCTCTTTTTCTTGGCTGGCACGCAGCTCCTCGTAGAATGCTTCCAGCATAGCCTTGATCCGCCTCTGAACTTCCTCGCGCTGCTCCGGTTCGTAGTCAAAAAGGGGGAGGAAATCGGGAATCAGCGCTAACGTTTCAGAGCGTGGCCGCTCGGCACCTAACAAGCTCTCCACCTGCTCGCGGGCCGTGCGAAGATAATTGGAAAGCGATTCGGTTGCAGATGGAGAAATGACATCTCCCCGGCCAGAGACAAGCGTCCAATCAGCATATTGGTCCTGTCGCAGCGAGCTAAGGCTGTCCAACCAAGGTCTGGAGAGACCCTCGGTGACATGAGGATGTTGGTCTATAACGACTGTATCACCAACAAAGATGAACTTCTCATCGGGCAAAGTCACCCAGGTGTTTCCTGCCGTTGCACTGGGGTGATGGGTCAAGATAATGACGCGTTTCCCACAGTTGAGGCGCATCGAGTGTGTATATGAGATTTGCGGAGGCACGATCCTCAGGCTGGCGATCTCTGCCAACTCATCATCATCATCGCTGCTCAATTCCTCTGCAGATTGTGATGTGAATCCATTCTTCAGATTCAGTATAACTTCTGCCGACGCCTCATGAGCGACCACCGGCGCATCGAACCAGGCATTGCCCAGGATGCGATCCCTGTGATGGTCGGTATTGATGACATAGCGGACAGGCAGGTCACCGAGAGCTTGAAGTGCCGACTTCCAGGCTCGCGCATCACGGGGATAGGGAGGCGTATCGATGCACACCCAGCCGGAGTCGGTCAGTATGGCTCCAACTGTAACCAACGCGTATCCGGTTTCGATAAAAATACCTGGTGCTATTTCTTTCATCAGGAAACTGTTTCCACTCCCTCTTGGAGGGTGACTGCGCTAACGAAATAAGTGTTGTTCTGCGTCTTGCAAAGCGGCCTCGATCTCCCCGACAGTGGCTGCCACGCCACCCCCCTGGGCGAATTCAGGCCGTCCCCCACCCCGCGCTGTGCCCAGTACTGCCAGGGCCTGCTTGAGCGCAGCATTCATATCGTAAGATAGATCCTGGCTGCGCGCCATGATAAGATGAGCTTTCTCTCCGGCAGTTCCCAGCAAGATCACAGTGGCTTTTTTTTCGGTCAGATGCCCTGCCAGAGCACGCAGCTTAACCACATCGCGGTTATCGAAGACAGCCCTGACCACCCGGGTTTCGCCATGCACATCGGCAGAAGTCAACAACTCACCGGCTTCGTATTCGATCAACCGTGCCTGGGCCACCTTGTGAGCGCTACGGGCTTCTTTGAGATCGACCTTCAGGCGTG
Organism: Anaerolineae bacterium; assembly: GCA_016927375.1. GTDB lineage: Bacteria > Chloroflexota > Anaerolineae > Aggregatilineales > UBA3940 > JAFGMS01. The sequence goes on along the minus strand of JAFGMS010000132.1, from coordinate 10,203 downwards.
CTACCGCCTGAGCGACCTCCCACGTGCCGACGGTCAATTCGGCCGCCAGCTGGTTGGCCAGCCCGTTTTTTGCGCGATAGTCATGCAGGGCACGCTGCCCACACCGGAACTCGACCCGTGTTTCCTGGGCACTGCGCTCAAGCTTGAGCACTTTGATGATCCCGATCTCGCCCGTGTATGCCACGTGTGTTCCGCCGCAGGCTGTGGCATCTAATCCCTCGATCTCGATCACCCGCAGCCCGTCAGTTTCAAGATGGTCGGGCATTTTGCGCATGCGTACATCGAGCCCGGCAAACTCATCTGCGTCGATGATGCGTGCCGATACACGTCGATTTTGCTGGACGATCTGGTTGGCATAGTCCTCGACCCGTGACAGTGTATCCGGCGCGATTTCCGGCACATCGAGGTCAATGGTAACGCTGTCTGGGCTGAGATGGAAACTGACGGTATTGGCGCCGGCAACCTCAATAAAGGCACGAGTCAGGATGTGCTGGCCGGTATGGTGCTGCATGTGATCGAGCCTGCGGGGCCAGTCTAACTCGCAAGACACGACATCGCTAGCAACTCTGCCGGCCAACACATGCAGCACGGCATGATCCCCAGGGCGGGTCAGCACATCGACCACTGCCACCCCATCAATGGTTCCCAGATCGCAGGGCTGTCCGCCGCCGGTAGGGTAGAAATAGGTACGATCCAGCACTACCGCCGGGCGGTCATCGACATCAACATGTTCGACAACCCGTGCTTCAAAGGTCCTGGTATACGAATCGTCATAGTAAAGCCGCTCAGTCATGAGCTTGCATATTTCCTTTGACTAAAAGAACAGCTTGGCGAGCCCCAATGCACCTTGTTTCCAGGGCACACGGTGTGATACACCTGACCGGCCCTGGAACTCCTCCTGGTGTTCGAGATACCACCGGTAGTTGCGGACCAGGGCGTCTTTGTTGGAGTACTTCGGTTCGAGCCCCAGGACCTTCTGTGCCTTCTCAACCGAGACAAACGAGTCGGTAACCGCTGTCTCATAGATCCACTTGTATAGCGGCGAGAGATGGAAAAACTCCAGGATACGCAGCGCAGTGATGGCAGGCCAGGCCGGTATAGGCACAACCTTCTTGCCGAAGCCGGCCTCATCGAGCACCGCCTGGAAGTCTTCACCGAAGGTCGTAAATTCGTCGGCGCCGATATTGAATGTATCGTTGGTTATCTTTTCTTCCAGCACGGCACACCGGTAGATCGCATCACATAGATCTTCGACGTCCAGGAGCTGGTAGCGGTTCTTGCCGCTGCCCAGCACCGGGAAACCGTGACCATCCTTGGCCCAGTCGTAAAACATGGCAAAGGCACCCAGGCGCTCAGGGCCAACGAAGGATTTGGGGCGGATGATAGGGATGATCATGCCTTTCTCACGGTATTCCAGACAGACCTCTTCGGCGGCGACTTTGGCATACCCGTAAGGCCCAACGCCCTCCATAGGATCGGTCTCGTACAGTGGGTGGTGGTCGGGAATGCCGTAAACGGCCGTCGACGAGATGTGGATCAGCCGGTCTACTTTGTGATGGTAGGCCGAATCGCATACATTGCGGGTGCCGTCGATGTCGGTGGAGAAAATCTCCTCTTTGGGGTAGAGAGGCAGGGCTGCTGCTGCATGAACAACGATATCGACACCTTCCATCACGCGGTCAACCATCTCCCGGTCGCGGATATCGCCCTGATAGGAGAGGATCTTGTCTTTGCAGTCCGGGTAATCGAACTCTACCAGGTCCAGGTTGACAATATCGTGCCCTTTTTCAAGCAGATAACGTATCAGGTTGATGCCCAGGAAGCCTGAGCCGCCGGTAATTAGATATTTTGCCTTTTTTACCATGTTTGTTTTCCTCGAAGGTATCAGTACACTGCAAATCGGAAGCTGGCGTTCAATCCGGTTCAGATGCTGTGCCAATTTGTTCACATATAGGGAGCTGTTCCACGTCGTGTGACCACTCAGCAGAATAGAATTTGAGATAATCGGTGACGTGGGCTGCCCAATAATCTTCTGTATGGGCCCCTTCAGGATTGATGACAAGTTGAACATCGAGCCCGAGACTTCGCAGCTTATCCACAAACAGCCCAATGCCCACGTCGACGTTATGATCGTTTACCCCGTAATCAATGTACAATGTCAACCGGTCGATGTCTTGAGCACCGTCCATCAGATTATAGGGATTGTAGACTTTATAGTCGCCGTCGTAAAAAAATGGGCTGTGGCCGCCTATCCGGTCGAATAGATCGGGATGCTGGAAAGCCACGCTGTAGGCCCAAAAGCCGCCCCTTGACAATCCCCCGATGGCCCTAGCACTTGATTCGTTCCAGGTGCACAGGTTCGCTTCAATTTCGGGCATCAGCTCATTGACGATGACTTCAGTGATCGGGCTGTTGTCATCGCCGTGCCGGGCCGTGTTGCCGTCGGGCATGATGATGATCATAGGCGGTAGAGTGCCATCAAGATAGCCCTGAGTAGCTGCGTCGTCCAGCCCCATTCGATCCCACTGATCGTCATTCATCACAGTGGAGCCCGGCACCAGGCCATGCATCATGATCAGGTACGGATAGCGCCGCCCGGTAACGCGATAACAGGGCGGAAGGTACACACGATACTCGAACTCCCGGTAGGCGAGCTGGCTCTCGAAAGACATCAGCCCAATTTCCCCTTGAGTCTCGGTACAGCGGAACGGCGTTGCCGTTGGCGTAGGCGTTATAGTCGGTGTAGGGGTTAAGCTGGAGGTTGGTATCGCGTCGATTGCCTGGATGGTTGATGGCGGCGTAGCTGATGTGACAGCCGCAACCGGTACAGAGACTGTCTCAGAGGAGCCGGGCAAGGTAGGAATGTTCTCGGGGGTCAGGTAGTAACCCGGCTGAAGCTGCTTGCACCCCACGACCAGCGTCACGATAGAAAATAGTAATGAAAAATGGCTGAGTTTTTGATGGCTTTTCACGGGCGGCAATTATAGCCGCTGGCTATCAGGCCGTGCAACACGTGGCATCCATATATGGCCTATAACTGACAGATTAACCCGTTCTAACTCTATCTCCTCAATCCGCCAACAGGCGCTCGATGATGGCGGAGACAGCATCCGGGTTTCGATCTAGCACCAATTGCCAGAATATACGTCTGGCAGCGTCATCCAGCGGGGAGTTAAGCTGGCCTACCCCACGAAAATTAGATTGAGGCAGCTGCCAGTGTTCGGCTACTGCATCGGCCTTGAGATCGTGAATGCTGATTGGGTGATCGAGCACAGTGCGACGGTGCAATGACACATAATGCTTCCAGGGAACGGCAGCGTGTGTAGGTTGTGTGTCTTGTGCGACCGAAAACAAATAGCGAATCGTCGCGCGATCTTTGGGTGGCAGAAAGGTGGCACCTTTGGGCGTATAGATGGCCACAATTGCGCCGCGCTTGAGCGCCGGTCCCACGCCCCAGATAAGCGCCGACGCATTGAGCAGTGTATCGGCAACGGGCGCATCGTGGGATTGCATGGTGCTGATCGCCAGATCGCGCTCCATCAGGTGTGTCATCACATTATCTTCGGTGACTACCGGCACACCCATTGCCTCGCGCACCACGCGCGCCAGTTGGTTAAAAAAACGATCTGGCGGCAGTGTGCCATCGTCCACCTCGACATACTGCCTATCCACGAGCAGCGACCAATGTTGCCCGGCCAGCAACAACGGGAAGATGGGTTTGCCGCGATCTTCGGCCAGTAGAATCTCCCGCTGCACCCAGCGGGAAGCCTTCGCTTCCGGGGTCATGATCACCACTATACAGGCACAGGCTGCAACTGCGCGGTCAATTTCGTCCCACCAATCATCACCGGGATTGATCCGATCATCGATCCAATATGGCAGGGCACGTGCATCCAATGCGTCCTTGATTTGCTGCGCATAAGCCTGATCCTGGCGGCCGTAGCTGATGAATATATGGGTCATGGACAAAGTCCTTGGAGCGTGTGGTGTTAAACAGTGCAGGGTAACTTGCACGAGCACCTACAAGATACACCGCAAAGAAAGCATGAGCAAATATCTTCTACACCTGCTTCCGTGGGTAAGTAGTGTTTAACGAATGTCTATCGTAACTACTCAGCTATCAGCTGTTGGCTCTTAGCTGTTAGCTTTTGGCTGTGAGATGAAGGGATGAGCAATATAGCAGAATGGCCGGACACAGCCGTTTCCGGCACAAGCCTGTTATTAGGAAACTATTCATCAGCAGTTGAGCAAGCATGACGTTTTACATATTTACCTTTTACGCATCACTTATGGCCACAGTAGAAAGCGCCAGGCAGCTGAGTAGTTACTGTCTATCTTGCTCTTACTTTCACCAAAATGGTCTTGCGTGGTACTGTACATGGCCTTATTGTTGCGTTAGAGTCGAGATAACGTAGGCAAGGATATGTTATTCGTCAGCATTCACCGGTCAGCGTATAGTTTTTGGTACTTACAAGGCGGCCTGTAATCATCGCCTGTGTGTTCACTTGCAGACTTGCGAACCATATTTAGAGGCGCCCATTTACGCATAGATATAGGGTTATCTGAACAGGTATGTCATGTTAGCCTTCGCGCTCAACCGCGATAGCCAGGAGCCGCTCTACGATCAGCTCAAAAAGCATTTGGTGCGCCAGATCGAGAATGGCATTCTTGCCCCTGGTGACCGGCTCCCTGCCACACGTGAGCTGGCAGGACAGCTTGGGGTAGCACGCATCAGTGTGGTTGCGGCTTATGAGGAGCTGAAAGCAGAGGGGTATATCACATCACAGGTGGGGCGAGGCACATTTGTGGCTGACCGGCCGCCCGGCGATCTGGCTGCCGCGCCGCTTACCGGAGCGATGTCTCCTCGCAACGCCACCCTGCGCGAACTGCTGACCCTGGCTGAGCGTCCTGATGTCATTAACTTCAGCCACGGCATCCCCGCGGATAGTTTTCTCTCAGTCTCGCTCATCCGTGAAGCCCTCGATGCTGTGCTGACGCGGGATGGTGCATCGGCCATTGCCTACGAGGCGCCGGAGGGATATCTTCCTCTGCGAGAGCTGGTGGCACGCCGGATGTTCGAGCTAGGTATTGAGGTGGCGGCCGGGGAGGTACTGATCACAGGGGGCTGCCAGCAGGCACTCGATTTGGCCGTGCAAGCGCTGCTCAAGCCCGGTGATGTGCTGATATCAAGCAACCCGACCTATGCAGGGATGCTCGATATCGCCCAGGCGCGTGGCGTGACAGTGATAGGCATCCCGGTCGATCCCGATGGGCTTCAAACGGAGGCTTTAGAAGATCGGATCGTGCGGCATCGACCGCGTCTGCTGTACCTGGCCCCGACCTACCACAACCCGACCGGCTCGGTGATGCCGCTCCACCGCCGCCGCTACCTGCTCGATCTGGCGGGACGCTACCGGCTGCCGGTGCTCGAAGACGGCGTCTACAGCGAGATGAGCTACATTGGTACGCCGCCTTTGCCACTCAAGGCGCTCGATAAGGAGGGATTGGTGCTGTATGCCAGCAGTTTCAGCAAGGTTCTGCTGCCGGGGATGCGCATCGGCTATTTGTTGGCCAGCGGAGGCCTGTACCAGCGTCTGGCGCGGGTCAAGCGAGCTGCCGATATCTGCACACCCGCCCTCAACCAGCGGGCCATCCACCTGGTGCTGGAAAGCGGGCAACTGGATGAGCACGTTGCCCAGGTGCGGATTGCCTGCTTGCAGCGTCGCAAGGCGATGTTGGATGCCCTGAAACGGCATTTTCCTGAGGCGCAGTGGGCATCGCCGGCCGGGGGCATGTATCTGTGGCTGGAACTGCCCATCGATGGACCAACAGCCACCGAGCTTTACTTGCACGCCGTCCGGTCAGGTGTCGCATTTGCCATGGGACCATTGTTCCATACCGACAACCAGGGAGGTTATCATCTGCGCCTGAACATGTCTGCCTACCCGCCTGATACGATCCGGGAGGGCATCAGGCGTCTGAGCTCAGCATGGCGAGAGCTGTCTGCCGGTCATGTATCGACCAACCGGGCATCTTTCGCCCCATTCCTGTGAGCGGATGGCAGACGGTTTATGGTAAATAGCAAGTAGCTAATGGCAGAAAAGCTTATGTTTTTGAACCAATCACCCCTTATTGCTTTTGAGGAAATGTTATTCATGACCCAGGATAGACCCTCTCTACCCATCAACCAGCCGCGCCGGTCAGATCGTGCTGTCACTGCTGAAATGTGGATTAAGACTTTCCTACACTGTGCGCCCTTCGGTGTACTGGCTACGGTCAATGACGGGCAGCCTTTTATCAATATGAACCTGTTTGTCTATGATGAAGCAGCCCATGCTATCTACTTGCATACAGCCATCGAGGGCCGCGCCAGGAGAAACATCGAGGCCGAGGAGAGGGTATGCTTCAGTGTGGGCGAGATGGGTAGAGTTCTCCCGGCAGATACAGCTATATCATTCAGCATCGAATACGCCAGCGTGATGGTCTTTGGGCGTGCCGGGATCGTTGAGGATGTCGATCAGGCCCGCCGTGCTATGCAGCTTTTGCTTGATAAATATGCGCCGCACCTGTGCCCCGGCCAGGACTATCACCCCATTACCGACGAAGAGATACGGCGCACCGGCGTCTTCCGCATCCAGATCGACTCCTGGAGCGGCAAGAAAAACGAAGCTCTGGCCGACTATCCTAGAGCCTACCATTATGTCGAGCAGCCTATGCTGCCCAGCAATTATTGGAAGGACTTGTCGATGCTCGAAAGCTCACGATAGCTCCTGGGGTTGAGAGGTACATCTCAGCATCTTTAACTCGTTGCTCGTTGCTGTTTTCAGGGGAGCCATCCATAGGACAGAGCCTCACCACAAAGAGATGAAAATGGCAACGGCTTGTCGGTGATTATGGCGTATGGATTCCCGCTTTCGCGGGAATGACAGGAGTAACGAAAGTATGGCAGGCTGCTTCTTGTGAAAGCAGTAGATGCATGTAGAGCTTTTAGCTCATGCCTCAGCCCTCATGGCTCAGGCCTATTTTCAAGGAGGGGATTTCATGAAGTTCGATCTCAACAACCCACGCACGCTGGCAACGACAGGTGTCATGACCGCCCTGGTGTTGGGCATGACGATGGTTCGTATTGCCGTAACGCCGGTGAACGGTTATGTCCATCTGGGTGATATAGGCATCTATTTCACCGCGTTTGCTTTTGGCCCTTGGGCCGGGTTAGTTGCCGGGGGGGTGGGCACAGCGCTGGCCGACGTAATAAGCGGCTATGCGGTCTTTGCGCCGCTTTCGTTGGCGGTACATGGCCTTCAGGGTCTGGTGGCAGGCTGGATTGTTCACGACCGCCCGGCGCCTGCACGGCTGGCATTGGCCGTTCTGGCCGGCGGGTTGGTCGTAGTGGTCGGCTACTTCGCCGGCGAGAGCCTCATCCCGGTATTTGGGGGACTTGGGGCAGCGACGGGAGAGGTGCCCTTTAATGTGATGCAAGAAGTATTTGGTGCGTTGGGCGCGGTGGTCTACATGGCAGTAGCACGTGCTTACCCGCGTCTCTGGCAGGCCAGACAGAGCTAGACCTCTGAGGTTGCAGGGAAAGTCCTGTTAAGCTTCGGAAGTCTGGAGTCGCTTATGCTGCAGATCACCGATCTCCACTACACCTACCCACCCATCCGGCCTGATTGGCCGGAGCAGGTGGTGCTCGACGGCATCTCCTTCGAGGTGTCTTCCGGACGCTGCCTGGCAGTGACCGGGCCAAATGGCTGTGGTAAGTCGACGCTGGTGCTGGCAGTGGCTGGGCTGGCGCCCGGGCTGACCGGGGGTTACCTTTCCGGTGAGGTGAGGGTGGCAGGGAAAAATGTGCAGACCGAGCCGCCCGGCGCGCTGGCCGATGTGCTCGGGTTGGTGCTCGAAGACCCGGTGGGTCAGCTGTTCAACCCCACCGTCGCAGACGAGATAGCTTGGGGGCTGGAAAACCTGGGCATCGACCCGGTCGAGATGCCGGCACGCATCGACCGGGCATTGGCCGCGGTCGGGTTGGCCGATATACCACGCGAGCAGCCGCCCCAGACGCTCTCCGGTGGGCAGCAGAAGCGGTTGGCTCTGGCAGCCGCGCTGGCATTGGAGCCGCGGGTTCTGGTTCTCGATCAGCCTTCGGGCGGGCTGGCGCCGGCCGCTCGCACCGAGATGATCGCCGTGCTGCGCGACTTGCGCGCGCGGCACGACCTGACCATCCTGCTGGCCGAGAGCGACCCGGCGGTGATCGCTGCCTTGGCTGATGATGTCCTACTGCTTGAGGGCGGCCATATCGCCGCACAGGGAGCTCCCCGTGTTCTGTACCCCAAACTCGATGGGCAACACCAGGGCGGCGCAGCCATCCCGCCGGCCGGCCAGTTTGCATCGACGGTCAACGCCGCGTGGAATGGGAACGGCCACACCAAGTTAGTATGCCTGACGGTCGATGAGGCTGTCGAGCATGTGCGCCATCTGGGTCTTGAGAAGGGTGAAATTCAGATCAAGGATTTCACAGATCTCACAGGTGAAAAAAGAGGTACTCAGTGGTCAGAGAACAGTGAGAAGCCGGCTGTTCAACTGGCAAATCTGTGCTTTGCCTACGACCCGGCACAGCCCATCCTACGAGATATCTCGCTGACCATCCCCCGTGGGCAGTTCGTGGCGCTGACGGGAGATAATGGTGCCGGCAAGACCACGCTGGCCCGGCACTTAATTGGGCTGCTGCGGCCTACGACCGGGATGGTATCGATTTTGGGCGAGGAGACAGCCGGGATGAAGATCGGGCAGCTGGCAAAGCGTGTCGGCTTTGCTTTCCAGAACCCCGAGGTACAGATATTCAATCCCACCGTTCGTGAAGAGGTGGCTTTTGGGCCGCGCAACCTGGGTCTCAACGGTCAGGCGCTCGATACAGCCGTTGAAGCGGCGCTTGGCGGCTTTGGGTTAGCCCATCTGGCCGATTACCCGCCCGCGGTCTTGAGCTTCGGTGTGCGGCGGCTGGTAGCGTTGGCCGGGATCGCTGCCATGAATACGCCGATTATTGTTCTGGACGAGCCGACGGTCGGGTTGGATACAGCCGGGCAGGCGCATGTAATGGGTTGGCTGACCGAGTGTCACAGCGAGGGTGCAACTATCCTGCTCATCACTCACGATATGGAATTGGCAACTCGTCATGCTCAGCGCCTGTTGGTGCTGCACAAAGGACAAATCGCCGCCGATGGTCCTCCGCGTGCCGTCTTCGCCCAACCGGAGGTGCTGGCCCAGGCCGGTCTGGAGCCGCCCTTTGCCGTCCAGCTTACAACGCGCTTAGGCCGCCCTGACCTCTCTGCCGATCTCACCCCTCAGGGTACCGCGCGGGCCTTGCTGGAGCGTTTGAACGTTAGCACGTTAGCACGTTGACATTCGTTAACTCATTGGCACGGTGTCGTTCATGTTTTACATACTTACCCATTTACCTATTTACCCATTCACGTATCACGTTTTACGTATCACGTATCACGCCTCACGCCTCACGTCTCACGTACCAAATCCGGAGCTACCCACATGACCGCGGCGGTTGGCATCTACACCTCCGGCGATTCGTGGCTGTACCGGCTCGATCCGCGCGTCAAGATGTGGTTCGCGGTGCTGGGGGTGGTGGTGTGCCTATTGGTGCCCAGACCGGTCACTATGCTTGGCGTCCTGACGATCTCGCACCTGATGCTCATTGCCGGAGGCTTACCCATTGCCCGGCTTGGGCGGCTGTGGCGCAATCTGGCGCCGCTGGTGCTGGTCATCCTCATTCTTCAACCGCTGCTCACGCCTGGCTCTGGTGCGGTTATCGCCCAGATTGGGCCGCTGCGCATCACCCGGGAAGGTCTACTGGTGGGCGTGCTGTACGCGCTGCGTGTGGCGGCTGCCGCCTTCGTGGTGCTGGTTCCCATCCTCACCACACCAATCAACACACTGGTGCGCGGCATGCAGAAGCTGGGGCTGCCATACAACTGGGGCATGACGGTGGGGCTGGCAATGCGCTACCTGGGCACCATCAGTGACTTGTATACCTCCATCTCTGAGTCGCAGCAGGCGCGCGGCTGGGATGTTTCACAGAACGGGCTGGTCAAGCGGGCCAGGGCTGCTGTCCCGACCATGATCGCGCTGATCATCGCATCGCTGCGCCTGGCCGATACGCTGGCGCTGGGCATGGCCGCCCGCGGCTTCGGCCTC
>JAFGMS010000131.1 GCA_016927375.1 Anaerolineae bacterium | reverse complement strand
GACCAGCGGCCATCCATGCCGAGTGTCAGAAACTTGTTCTTCAGAAATTCTATCATACCTCTCTTCCTTTGCTGTCAAAAGTGAAGGAGGATGAACCTGCGAGGTCTAGCGTCCAACCGAAACAATCCCAGGTCATTTTTCCCAAAATTGAAACGCACCTCAGTGACGTGGGTACATCAAAAGCTTCTGCCGGGTTGTTGACGGGCAGTATATTACCGCCGATTGCCTTCGATGGTTATCCGCGTTGTTGCTAGGAGGAGGCCGACGATTGTCCATAGGAGAGTGGCAACGTGGTGGAATTCCGGATTGAAGAAATAGTGATCGCCTAGCCCGGTCACCAGTGCCCCAATTAGTCCGGCCATCAGACCCAGCCAGATAGGCAGCAAGCCGGGAAAAGCTTCCAGATAAGGCCGAGCCTGCCAGGAGTAAGCGAACAAGCTGCCAATCAGCACCAGAAACACAGCCAGTCCCAGCAATCCCATGTTGGCTGTGAGCAGCAAGTACATACTGGAAACACTGAGGTAAATGTCGATATCCGGTGCGCCGGAGAATCCCACCCCCAGCAGGGGGTAACGACCGATCAGGATCAACGCATCCTTAATTTCCCCAAAACGCATCTGCGTGGCCAGATCCTGGCCCTGTATGCCTTCTATGAAGCGTTGGACGTAAGCCTGGCTCCAGGGGAGGAGCAGCAGCGCCAATGCGATCAGGGCCAGCATGAGGATGGCTCGACGATATCTTAGCAGGGAAATGAACACCAACGCTGCACCGAATGCCACCAATGCTCCTCTTGAGAAGGTCAGCAGTAGGCATACGACCAGCACCAATAGTATGGGAAGGGCGTGCCAGCGCTTCCCGGTAATTGGGTGTTGCGTGATCATCTGTGGGGCTGCCAGCCCCGCGACGACAACCAAAGTTCCGCCAAAAGAGTTCGGGTTGACCGATGTGCTGATGGCGCGCTCAGATAGCTCCGGATTTTGCTCGATGTACTGGATGATCCCGCTGTTTGGATAGCCGATCCTGGACAGTGTCATCAGGATGCGTTCTGCCAGTTCATCGGGGAGCAGCCACAGGGCTATTCCCAGTGTAGCAGTAGCGGCTCCGGCCAGAATGATTATCAGGACAAAGCGGCGGATTTGCTCAGGCGTGCGGAGTATATCGACCAGAATGAGAGCTATGCCCATGCTGAGCAGCATCTCGGCAAATTTGCGTATGCCGTTGGAGGTCAGTCCGGCATAGCGCAGCCCTGCGATGAAGCTAAAGACGGCAAGAATCATGAACAGGATAATCAGGGCATGAATTGGTGTGGCGGCCAATCGTCGTCGCTCGCCGGTCATCCACTGCATCAGATAGAGGAAGTAGACGGCTCCTATGGCCAGATCAAGGAAGGAAGGTGTAATCACAACCTTGAAAGGCAGTGTGGCAAAGGGTAGCAGCATCACGATGGCGATCATGCTCCACAGTGCATTCTCTAGCCCTGCCATCACCCAGAGTGCCCCGGCTATGGCCAGGAGCACAATGCCGGTGTAGATAGGGCCAATTAGCGCCAGCGTCAACCCCAGCAGCGTACCAATCAGCGCCAGGGCAGCACCCAAAATCAGTGCTACTTTGCGCCTGTCCCCGCCGGCGAGGAAATCTTGGAAGGGATGTTGGTGGATCATCAATCACCGTCCTCAGTTGGCTGATGGCTTATGATAGCCTGTAGCTTTCTCTGTATTGGCGTGTTTTGGCAAACTGTAGCTGGTGTTTTGCTGTTTCATCATGTATGGTCTTGTGCTTGTTCTAGCTATGCCACGTTGAACCCGGCTCATTCGGTTGGCTTCGAAGAACTCATTATCAATCACCGTTCTTTGCTAAGTGTGTGTCATTTCAGGTATGTGCCAAGCAAAGTCAAGCGGCTTAATTCACGAATCAAGTCGCTCTCTGCTCATGTTCAACTCAGATAAAATGCATCCTGCTTTACTTGTTGCAGCACGACGAGAGTCAATAATACCAACAAAGCGCCGATGCTGATACCTACTCCCAGGGTAAAGCTCAGGGGGCGGTAGTCAAGCTCGATATGGTATTGGCCGGCTTCCAGTGGAAGACCGCGCAACCCTCCGTCGACGTGCCAGATCGGGACAGTAACCCCATCGACGGTTGCTTGCCAACCCGGATAATCCACTTCGCTGAGGACCAAAATGCCGTCTGTGGGGGTATCGACATCCAGAGCAATGTATTCCGGCTCATATGCAGTGATTTCGACACTCCAGTCATCAGGCGGATTGTCAGGCAGCTCCAATTCCGGCTCCGAGATCAATATGACGGTTGTGCGCGGGTCGAAGCTGGGATCGGCCAGCCAGCTCCATGCCTGCGAATCTTCCGGCGCGATCATCGTCCGGTAGGCCATCCAGGCCCGAGGCATGGGATCGGTGATCTCGTGTAGGAGGGCTAGGAACCCCTGGAACTCGGCCTCGGCGCGGATGATCGATGGTACTTCGAGCTGCTGCCAATCGGTGAAGACGTATTTGACGGCCAGGAGCTGATGGTGGCGGTATTGGGGCAGCTTTCCATAGGCCTGGGTCGTCTTCGGGCGCAGTGGGCTGACACCCCAGATGTCTTGCAGGCCGACCATCGTGCCGAAGTTGCCGCCCAATCCCAATCGCCCGTCAACCCGGTACAATGTGTCATCCTCCAAGGCAATTGGCACGAGTTCACTGTAAAGCGTCCGGTCGCTGGCTGGGCGGGCTTCCCAGTTGGTGTTCATGGTGTTGCTGAACAGGTCGAAGATGATCAGCCCGATGAGCGCCAACTGCCACCAGGTGCTTTTGGCTGATGTCGATAAGCGCCCGACAACCAGCCAGGTCAGAGTAACCAGGATGCCTACGAAGAAGACTGACCGGCTGAGTGTATCAAGCTCTACGTAAATTCGCCTAGCGATGAAAAGCTCAATGGCCAATACCCAGGACAGAATAGCTGCGATGCTCAGCACCCGCGAGTGCCTGCGCTCTGTGGATGGGACGTTCCGCAAGGTGGCTGCACCGAGCCCGGCCATGATGGCCAGGCTGTAGGCAATCAGGTAGGCGATGCGCTCCTGGCCCCTGAAGAGCGCCAGCCCAGGAGCGGTCAGGTAGGCCAGATGGTACATAATGGTCGAGCCGCCGAATGAGATGCCGAGGGAGATGAGCGCTGTAATGCCCCAGAAGCAGGCCGATTCTTGTTTTCGCCACGCAGCGATGCCTGCCAGGGCCAGCACAGGTATTCCGGCATATAATGGCGACCAGTGGGTCAGACCGTGCACGAAGATGGATAGGAGGTCGGAGAACGGGAAGCCCCCGGCGCGTGCATCGAATCCCATGTCAGTGCGTGTGGTTAGCCTCATATATTCCAGGCCGGGGATGAGCTGTACCGCGGCCAATCCGTAGCCTATGATAAGCATCGCAAATACGACCAGCACAGTCGGCTTCCAGGCAATACGCTGCCTGGCTGCGCGGTGGACGGCGTAAGCAATTAGGGCGTAGGTCAGGAAGAGGTTGGTCTGCGGGTGGCCTGCCAGCAGGCTCATACCCAGGGTCAGCGCGCTGAGCGCCAGCCAGCCGGCATGCCATCGGCCACGCTGCGTGTCCGGTGATATATCGCCCGAGGCTTTATAGATGCCTAATAGGCCGAGCGGAAGCCAGGAGCTGGCCTCAAGCACGGCCAGCTGGACAGGCGGATAGCCGGTCAAGTAGCCGCCATAAGCCAGCGCTATGGCACTGACCATCCCCGCGATCCGCGAGCGCGTCATCGTCCGGATGAAAAGGTACATCCACACAGAGGCCAGCCAGTAATGGGCAAGCGCCTCGATCTGCACAGCGTTGTAATTCCACCCACCTGTAAAGTGGCTGATGACAATCGTCAGCAGGCGGGGCGGATAGAAGACGGCGGTCTGGACATCGGCCAAGAAGGGATGGCCACCGTAGTTGTAAGGGTTCCACAGTGGGATTTCCCCAGACAGCAGGCGCTCGGCTTGGTAGGCGCCACAGGCCAGGAACTGGCTGGAAAAATCGCCCTCGGGCAGGGAGACCTGATCGATCAGATTGGGGGTGAGCACGCGCCAGAAGTAGAAGCACCACAGCAGAGTCAGGGCAGCCAGCGCGGTAATATCGGCCCGGATGGGTTTGTCTTCAAGCCAGCTCTGGATTCGAGATAGCCAGGTCATGGTGCCTCCACGGTGATCGTCCCGAGCGGGATGGCATTGTCGGGGTAGGGGGACCCTTCGAGCATCGTGGCAGCAGCACGGGTATAGGCCGGATCCGCGGCATCGTACATTCCAACCAGGATGCGATAGTTGCCGACGGGCAGGTCAGTGGGTAGCTGGAGGGTGTGCAAATCGGCGATCTGGCAAGACAGGCGCCATAGGCTGGTTGGGTAATCGTTGTTGAGCGGCGGCGCGTCGGCTTGAGCCACGATTGCATTGCTGTCGTTGACCAGCTGGACGAACACTGTCCAATCAATGGGAGTATCTGCCCGGCGGTTCCAGTACAGGGTTATCGGAACTTCATCACCCGGTTGGTAGCTCTCTTCTATCGAGTATGCTCGGAAGCGTGCGAAGTCCCCTAACTGGGCCTCAATGTCTGCGTCAGGGGGGAATAGGCTGCGGCAGCCTTCCATGTTATGTGGATAGGCCACGCCTGCCTCGACGATGATGCTGCCGAAAGGGCTGCCGTCTGATGTCACCGGCTCAAAAGAGGGAAAGTCCTCTGGCGACCACACGCCAACCCCTACCTGCATGCGAACAATGGTAGGTGCTTCGAAGTCCTGGTGAAGCTCCAGGGAATAGCTATCCTCAAAGATGTCTCCCGGTTTCATCCGGCCGGTTGGCATCTTTCCACCGCCGGGGTAGGTGTCGATCTTGCCGATCTCTGTGTAGCCACGGCCCAGAGCGTGGATAAAGATGCTGTAATTCAGTGCGATTGGCTCGTTAGCGCGCCAGTATAGTGTGATGGGCACACGGCCACCTTCCTCGACTGTGACCATATCCGTCTTGATGGCGAGCAGCTCCAGGCCCTCGAATTCCGCGCCGACCGGCGTTGCGTCCTCGGGAATCTTGGCAACGACGGGAGGTGGGGCGTAAGTAGGGATGATGTATCGAATGGGAGCCATTGCAGCGATGGCAAGAAGCGGTATATTGATGGCGAACGCTGCCCATGTCTGCCAGCTTTTTGGTAGCAAGCTCAAGAGACCCAAGGCGATGAGCGTGCTCAATGCTACGATGGCTGGGAATATCAGCCTACCTTGCGAAGCGTAAGTCTGCATTGTCCAGCGGATGACGCCGGCAAATACAACGGCCACCTGGAGTGCCAGTAAGCCCAGCAGAACAAGGTCATCCCTTCTTTTGGTTCGTATTATTCTGATTGCCCACCACACCAATCCGGCTATAGCAGCCAGACAGAGCACGGTATAAAAAGTATAAACGCCCGGGTCGGCCAGGATATTGACTGCGCCAAAGAGGCTCCAATAGCTTACCCAGAAGCCATACCATTCGTGGCGTAAGTCCCAAAGTGCGATCTCTCGTCCTCCGGCTACGGCGACATGTGTATTCAAGCCCAGCAGCTCGCCGTAGAGCATGTGATTACGAAGATACCACCAGCCTGCAATGGCCAGGCAGGTGGCTGCCACAGCCAGTGCAGCAGATGTCATTTGACGCCATTCACGGGTGTGCCAGGCGTGAATGAGCAGCACCAAGCCGACCACAGGCAGTAAAGTCAGACCGCTGATTTTTGTGAGTGTGGCCAGTGCTGTGATAATGGCGAGGGTGATGGTACGCCGCTTGGTGAGGCCGGCTTTGAGAACACGAATCAGAAGCAGCATGATCCAGGTGCTAAGAAACACGGTCAGGTTGTCGTTGTTGACCGAGGCTGTGATAAACAGAAACATGGGATTGAAGGCCACCAGCCCCATCGAGAGCCATGCCAGCGGGCGATTATCGGGCCAGATGGTTTGCACGAGCATATATGCCAGGATGACGCTGCCGGTGCCCAAGACGATGCCGAAGAAGCGGATGATATGGACGGCCAACACTGTGCCTTGCCAGGGAAATGCCTCGGTCCCGGTATGCAGAACCATATTCTTGTTGTCCGGGTCGAGAGGGATACCCAGCTTGGCATGTGGGTTGGTTGTCCGGATGTAGGTCAGATCGCTGGTGTCGATCCACGAGGTCAATCCAGCGCCTATAAGGTAATAGAGAGGGGGCTGGCTGCCCTCCTGTTCCCATAGGGTCTCGGTTCCCGGCCGCTGTACCGGCAACTCCCCGGTTGTCTGGATGTGCTGGATGACGGGGTAGTGGAAGATCTCATCAGAGGCCTCGAAGACCGGTGTGATCAGGCTGTAGACGGTCGCCAGAGCTGCAAAACTGATAGCGATAATCGTGGCTCCGGCGTGTTTGCGGAGTAGTGTGCTCATGGTTGCACCCGAATTCTGGTCAAGGGCAGAAAGTCGTCCGTTAGATTGCCGTTGTTGGTGATACGTTGAAGACGGTGTATGCTGTCTTCCTCATCTGTCCAATAGACGATAAGCTGGATGTTGTAAACGCCGGGAGGTGTGTTTGTCGAGAGCGGTACAAGCCAATCGTTCTGAACAATCTTGCCGGGCTGCCAATTGCTTGTCTGATCGCTGCCGTCCATGAGCCAATCATCCCATTGCCCGTATTTGCCAAATTCCGAATCGAATATCTGCACCGAGCCTGTATAGTTCCTGTCAAGGCGGCTTGAGACGCGCCAGTATAGCGTGAATGCGGCGGTGTCGCCAGGGCTGACAAGCCGCGTGTCTACCGAATAACCGATCAGCTCCAGCTCGTTGCTGAAATTCACTGTGATGGGGTTGGGTACATCGTCGTCTCCCCTGTTGGCCAGCAGGCTGACCCGGCCGAGCTTCAGCCTGTCTGAACCATCCGGAAGGAGCATACGCTGCCCGCTTTCCAGGTGGTAGACGCCGGTGTAAACATCGAGGGTCTCGGGTGCGTACGCTGTGTCGCCGATGGGCACTACATAGGTATCTGCCCATCGCAGCCCAGGTTCGAGATCGGTTGTCGCGATCAATCCCAGGCCGGGATAGGTGTCGCGCTGGGCAGCGATCAGACCGGTGCTGTCTTGCAGGTGGACGAACACGCTCCAGTCCTGGTCCATTGGCGAGAGACTTTCCCAGTACAGGGTCAGACGTACCTTTCCGCCGGGGGTTGTTTCTGATGTCTCCAGCTCGGACCCCAACAGGCGTAGGGCCGGTGTCTCCGTTCCTGGCGGGGTGAAATCGAGGGAAGGCCCGCTGGCAAATAGATCAGGTTGATAATCTACGCTGTAATGGGGTGCTATCCAGGCGAATGGCGCGCTAAAGGCCAATACAGCCATCGATGCTGTTATGAGACCGCCAACCAGCTTGCCCCATCGCTCCGGCAGCCAGGCACACAGTCCGGCCACGAACCATAAGCTCAACACGCTGATGGCCGAGAAGACCAATCGTCCTTGTGATGCAAGTGTGTAGCGCGTCCATCCCGTGGCAAGCGGCACGGCCACACATGGAATCCAGAGCAGTGTTAGAAGGGCCGGCATCCAGCCGGCCAGGGTGTTCTCCTTTTTTCGGGCTTTGAGTGCCAGCGTAAGGATGATGCCTGGGATGCTCAGGATGGCCAGGGCGTTGAGAATCGTGTACACCCAGCTCGCCATCGGCACGCTGACCCCGCCAAACAATCCCCAGTAGCTGGCCATAAAGGCGCCGCGCTCGCCCCACAGTTGTACCAGTGAAGCCGGGGGGGAGCGGCGCCCGACGATATCGAGAAAGACGTTCAGGCCGGTCAGATCGCCGTAGAGTTGCCAGTTGCGCCAGTACCACCAACCGGCAATGGCTGCAGCCAGCCCGATGATAATGGGGCCCTCGATGAAGAAGGTCTGCCAGCGGCGTTGGCGCCAGGCAGCATAGGCCATGCCGAGGCCGGCCAGCCCGAACAGCCCCAGCGTGCTCTGTTTGCTGAGTGCCGCCATGCCCAGCACGGTGCCCAATACGATCGCCCAGCGCAGGGTTGGCTGATTGGCATTGGCCAGGCGTACGATGCGCAGCACCAGCCATACGGCGGCAGTTGCCAGCAGCACAGCCAGATTATCATTGTTGATCGACCCGCTGATGAAGGCGAACATGGGCGTGAAGGCGGCCACGGCGGCCCCGGCCAGCGCCAGCCAGGGTTTGTCCGGAAAAACCTCCTGCCCGATGCGATAGGTGAAGTAGACCGTGCCCGTGCTCAATAGGACCGAGAGGAACCGCACCAGGTGTACGGCCAGAGTGGCCCCTTGCCAGGGCCAGGCTTCCTTAGCAGCATTGTGGACGACAATGTTGTTGTTGTGATCCTCGGTGACGATGCCGTTATCTGCGTGAGGGTTGAGACGCCGCACCTCGTCCATATCGTTGGTATCGATCCAGAAGGTTGTCAGCGCGCCCAGTGCGTAGTAGAGCGGCGGTTGGCTGCCTTCTTGCCGCCAGGGGCCGGGATTGGCCGGCTCCTGGATCGGCAGCCCATTACCATCGGCCAATGTCTTGACCATCGGGTAGTGCCATAGCTCATCAGAAGCCTCGAAGAGCGGCGTGACGATGCTGTGCATCCCGGCCAACAGCATAAATGCGATGAGCAACGCGATAAGCAGTCGTCGGTAGATGGGATGGGGTGGTGAGGTGTTCATCGAATAAGCTCACTAAAGAAGTCGACAGTGTTGTGGGCGATCTCATCGTAAGCGAACTGCTGAGCCGCCAGTTTGGCAGCATCTTCAAGAGCCGGCACGCGTTCTTTGTCATGCCATAGGCGGTAAATTGCTCCGGCCAGGGCACTCGCATCCTCGGGCAATACAGTTTCTACTGCCCCTGTCAACTCAGGAATTTCGATTTGTGGTATGGTGGTGACAATGGCTCGGCTGTGGGCTAATGCTGCCATCAGCGTTGATCGGCGAAGGGATGCGCCGTCTACATAAGGTAAGGCCACCAGGTCACTGTCATAAAAGCAGGCACTGACCTCGGTATTGTCGATAAAGCCTGTCCAGTGCACATGGTCGATGAGATCGTGTTGGCGGATAAAATCATCTACCTGGGCAGCATAATCGGCATTAGTTGGGTCACTGACTCCCTGCCGCCCACCGATCAAGATGACGTGAGCCGGGACGCCTTGCTTGATGAGCTGCAAGAGTGCCTCCATCAGGGTGAGCCCGCCCTTGCTGTGGTTCAAGAAGCCAAAGTAGCCGATCAACAAATCGTCGGCTCCAATGCTCAGTGAGGCGCGTCTGAGGCGCCGGTTGTAATCGGAAGGCAACTGAGGGGTGATGCTGCTGCCGATCGGGATGCGGCGCACGTGTCTGATGTGCCACTCGTTACGCAGTATGCTCTCATCCTCCAGATTGGTGGTGATCACCCCATCTGCTTGGCGGGCGAACCTCCGGACGATCCACTTGCGCATTGCTCCGGCTTTAGGGAATAGGTATGGCACGCGCAGATCGTGGAAGGTGACGACGACAGGGATATCGGGCAGCCGGTCGGGCAGCCAGTGGATCGATGGGTTCATATTGAAAGCAGCAGTTTGGAACTGTACGTTGACAACATTGAGCTGTTTCTCAACTGCCCAGGCCTTGATTGAGGAGTTGGTTGACCATCCCCATGTGCCGGTAACCACAGGCGACACATCGATGCCCGGCTGGCCGGCTTCTTTTGCCTGCTCCCGTGTGAATACGGAGACGGTATGTCCCTGTGCGGCCATCTCGGCGGCCAGCCTGTGGGTGACATCCCCGATGCCGCCTTCCATGGGCGGGTACTCCCCAGTAACAAAGCCGATGCGCATCTTTTACCGATCACCTAGCCCGGAGCGCAGCACCTGCCAATACGTCTTTACACGTGCTCGCCTCAGCTCTCTCTTGTGCCCCAACAGCCCCTTGGCAGCTTCGATGATGAGTTGGGCAGCGTAGTTGGCAAGCAAGACTACCCGCAGACTGAAAGCCACCAGTTTACCATGATATTTGCGGAAGTAACGGATTTTGCTGTTCTGGAAGCGGATATGTGTTTGAGCGACGACCTGATCGCTGCTCTTGCCGCCGTAGTGGACGATCTGGGCTTTTGGATAATAGATGATCTCCCAACCAGCCTTCTTGATACGCTGCTGCCAGTCGAGCTCCTCGGAGTACATGAAGAAGCCCTCGTCTAGCCCGCACACCTGCTCGATCACTTCGCGCCGGGCCATCACAGCCGCCCCGGTCACCCAATCGACGGCCATTATCTCAGCATCGTCCCGATCTCGCATGTAGTAGCGGTCGAGCATCGAGCGTGGCGCGATGGACTGCAACCAGGTGCTCTCGAAAAATGCTGTCCACAGGGTCGGGAAGCGCCGCCGGGATGATTGAACGGTGCCATTGTCGTTGAGCAGCTGTGGGCCGAGGGCACCGACCCGAGGATGGGCATCCAGGTAAACAACCATTTTTGCCAGCGCTGGACCGATCACTTTGGTATCCGGGTTAAGCAGCAAGACGTAACGACCCCGGCTTGCATCAATCCCGATGTTGTTGCCCTTCGAATAGCCGACGTTGCTGTCGGGCTCGATCAGAGAGACCCAGGGAAACTGCTCTTGTACCATCTGAGGCGTCCCATCAGCCGAGACGGAATCGACGACGATGACTTCGGCGCTGATGCACTTGGTTGACGTGTTCGATTCATCCTTGAGCCCGGCCTGTATGGATTTCAGACAGGCGCTCAGGAGGTCGCGCGTGTTGTAGCTGACAATGATGATTGAGAGATCGATCATGTTGTGCCTACAGCCAATGAGCGGCCTACTTGTGCCGCTCATCATGCTTACCGTGGGGGCTGATTATAGCGCCAGATCGTCATTGTGCCACGTACCAGCCAAATAACCGATGCGCATTGTGGCTGGTTTGCCGGCAGATGCTGTCTAGGTCTGTGCCGCGCACTTCGGCCAGCTTTTCGGCGACATATCGGACATAGGCCGGCTCATTGCGCTTGCCTCGGTGTGGATGTGGGGTGAGGAAAGGGGCATCTGTCTCAAGCAGGATGCGGTCGATGGAGGTGTGGGCTGCCACTCTCCTCAACTCGTTGGCCTTCTTATAGGTGATCGGCCCGGTGAAGCCTACAAAGAACCCCAGATCCAGGATGGTTTGAGCCTCTTTCCAAGTCGCCGAGAAGGAGTGCAGTACACCGGGACGGTCTTGCATCTCGGCTCTTTGTATCCAGGCGGTCAGCACCTTGATGATGTCGCTGGTTGCCTCACGGTTGTGCAGGATGACCGGCAGCTTCAAGTCGGCAGCCAGATCGAGCTGCCGGACGAGCCACTCTTTTTGAAGCTCAGGTGGCCGCGCGTCCCAATAGTAGTCCAGGCCAATCTCGCCGATAGCAACCACCTTGGGATGTGAGGCGGCCTGCCGGATGGTATGAATAGTCTCATCGATGTCTCTATCAGCCGGGATATCGTTGGGATGGAGGCCGACTGCCGCGTAAACTTCCTGATACTGCTCGGCCAGCTTGAGCACCCTTTCCATCGATTCGAAGTCGACCGCAGGCACGACCATGTGGGTCACACCCGCAGCGATTGCTCTGAGGATGACCTCGTCCCGGTCGTCATCAAAGGCATCGAAGTCCAGGTGGCAGTGTGTATCGACCAGGGTGATTGTCATGGTGGAGTAGGGCGGTCGTGTGTGCCCGGCCAGGACCGGCGCAAATCACGAACTGCTGGTGCCTCTATCAATCCGCTCAAGGTCGGCATCGACCATCATCTGGATGAGCTGTTCGAAGGATACGTGCGGCTCCCACCCAAGCACGCGGCCCGCCTTGCCGGCATCGCCAACCAGCAGGTCGACTTCGGCCGGACGCATGTAACGTTGGTCTTGTTTCACATACTCCTGCCAATCCAGGTCGACGTGGCTGAAAGCAACCTCACACAATCTCTGTACGGAGTGTGTCTCGCCTGTGGCGATGACATAATCGTCCGGTTCATCCTGTTGGAGCATCAGCCACATGGCGTGGACGTAATCACCCGCAAAGCCCCAGTCTCTTTGCGATTCCAGGTTGCCAAGCCGCAGCTCAGAAGCCAGCCCTAACTTGATGCGGGCCACGCCGTCAGTGACTTTGCGGGTGACGAACTCCAGGCCACGACGTGCCGACTCGTGGTTGAACAGTATCCCACTGGTAGCGTGCAGCCCATAGCTCTCCCGGTAGTTGACGGTGATCCAGTGGCCATACACCTTGGCTACGCCGTAAGGGCTGCGCGGGTAGAAGGGGGTTGTTTCCTTCTGAGGGACCTCGCGGACCTTGCCGAACATCTCCGAGCTGGATGCCTGGTAGAAGCGCATCGAGGGATCAACCGTGCGGATGGCATCGAGCATGCGGGTGACGCCCAGCGCTGTGGCTTCACCGGTGAAGACGGGCTGCGACCAGGATGTTGGCACGAAGCTCTGAGCGGCCAGATTGTAGACTTCCTGCGGCCGGTGCTCTTCAAGCAGCCGGATGAGCGAAGTCTCATCGAGGAGATCGCCCCAGACCAGGGTCAATTTGTCCTGAATATGCCCGATGCGCTCGAAGTTCACAGTGCTGGATCGCCGGATCATTCCAATGACCTCGTAACCCTTGTCCAGCAGGAACTCGGCTAAATAGGAGCCGTCCTGCCCGGTGATACCTGTAATCAATGCTTTTGGCACGTTTAATCTCCTTGAACGACAGTGATGAGTCATGAGTGATGAGTGATGAGCAGGAAGCTTGAGCGCGCTCTCCTCTCAATGCCATTCACTCAAGGGATATCTGCTTGAACACCTGTGTGAGCGCGCCACTCTGCCAGAACATCGGCCAGGGTTTGCTCAATGGTGTAAGCCGGCTGCCAGCCGATTGCTGCTTGTACCTTGCTGTTATCAGACTGCATGATGGGCGTATCGACCGGGCGGAAGCGGTCCGGATCGACCTGCACGTCGATGGGGACTCTTGCCATGCCCAGCATCAGATCCAGGATTTCCTGGATACTGTAGGCCTGCCCGCTCCCGATGTTATAGACTTCCCCCGGCTCTCCGCGCTGCATGAGTAGATGGTAGGCGCGTACCATATCGCGCACATCAGTGAAGTCGCGCCGCGCTGCCAGGTTCCCTACCTTCATGACGGGTTCCTGTGTCCCCTTTTCGATAGCGGCGATCTGGCTGGCGAAGGCCGGGATAACAAAGCGCCGGCTTTGCCCGGGTCCGATCTGGTTGAAAGGACGGACCCGAATCGCTGCGACCTGGTGGCTGTGGAAATATTGCAAGCCCAGCATGTCTTGTGCAACTTTGCTGACGCTGTAAGGGCTGGTTGGATGTAGGGGCTGCTGCTCATTGGTGGGTACTTCATCCGGAGAGACGGGGCCGTAGACATCGGCTGTACCGACGACCAGTATGCGGGTCTTCAGGCCCAGCGTAGCCGTCGTATGCAGGATGTTGAGCTGCGCGTGGATGTTGTTTTGCAGGGTCTCCCAGGGATGCTTGAAGGACTCCGGCACAAAGCTCTGCCCGGCCAGGTGGTAGATGTGATCGGGGCGGGTGTTTTCGATGAGTTGGCTGGTCGTCTCTTCGTCTGTCAGATCGATCTGGTGAAGCTGCACGCCCAGGCTCTCGAGATGTGGGTATTTGTCAGTGGAAAGCCACGTTGTTCCCACGATGGTTGTGTCTTGTTGGTCGGTGAGGTACTTTGCCAGGTGCCCGCCGACAAACCCGTCCACGCCGGTGATCAGTGCCTTCACAAGAGCCCCTTCCCTGATGCAGATATCACAATCAAGCTTGCAGAGCCGGAGTATACCGTAAGGAGAAGATTTGCCAAAGACGCACAGCTTGTGAGGACATCAACGCCCGTGCAGGGTCTCGCGACCCGCATGCGAGGCTTCCCGATCTTCGTGCAAGGTTTCCCGACCCGCGTGCGGGGCTTCTCCACCTGCGTGCAAGGCTTCCCGACCCGCATGTAAGGCTTCCCGACCCGCGTGTAAGGCTTCCCAATCCGCATGCAAGGCTTCCCGACCTGCATGCAAGGCTTCCCGATCCGCGTGCGAGGCTTCCCGATCTGCAGGGGAAGCTTCTCGACCCGCGTGCAGGGCTTCCCGACTTGCACGCAAACTTAGCTGACCCGCATGTGAGGCTTCATACCTTGAGACAACAGGGCCGCCAGTATCCCGGCGGCCCTGCGACAAATCCATCAACTGAGGGTTTCGAGCCAGGCCCTAACCCCTGACCCCCAACCCCCGATCCCTAACCCCCACCTATGTCCCTTCTTGCCACTGGCTGAGGTAGGCGGCCTGCTGATCGGTGAGGGTATCGATGCGGGTGCCCATGCTGGGAGCTGGCGGAATGAACTCGATGGCTTCCCTGTTCGGCCAGGATAGCCGGAACTGACCGCGCGGCCTATAATCAATATGGTTACCAGAGGGTAAAAACTGACAGAAATCAACGTTACATGAGCAAACGCGAAAAACGCCTTGAGCGCATCCGTCGAAACCCCAACAACGTAACATTGGGTGCTCTGCGGCAGGTCCTTGAAGACTACGGTTTTGAGTACAAACATACGACGGGCAGCCACTTCACATTCTGTGTTAAGGTTGGAGGCGTTGACCACCTGTTGGTTGTACCATTTCGACGCCCTGTGAAGGCACTCTATGTCAGAAAGGCGATAAAACTGGTAGAAAGCATTATCGAGGAACGAGGTATGGATGCCGATGAGCCAGAAGATGACTAAAGACCTCGAATACTATATGTCACAACCATACACTATTGAGCTGACACCTGACACTGATGGGTACTGGTTTGCTGAAATTCCCCTATTGGAGGGCTGCATGACCAACGGCGAGAGCCGGAATGATGCACTGGATATGATCGAAGATGCCAAGCAAGCCTGGCTCTCGACTGCCCTGGAATTGGGGATACCCATCCCTGAGCCAGAACCCCTCACACGGAGTAAGTCGGCCTGAGCGACAGAATGGCGAGGCCGCCAGTTCCCCGGCGACCTTGTGAAAACGTATCGATGGTGGCTTTCATCTGATTGCTGAAAGCGGATAGCCGACCGCGGATAGCTGACCACGGATAGCCGACCGCTTGCTTACGTCCCTTCCTGCCACTGGCTGAGGTAGGCGGCCTGCTGATCGGTGAGGGTATCGATGCGGGTGCCCATCGCCGCCAGCTTGAGGCGGGCGATCTCCATATTCAGAAGACACACATGTCCTACCTATTGCGGTCGGCGTGTTTCGAAATTCACATCAGGATATTGCTCTGGTGGCCCGTTTAGTAGTGTCGATGGCCGACCCTTGAGGTGTTTATCGAAGAATGCAACGGAATAGGTGTTAATGATATCAAATGTCTGCTGTGCGTCGATCGGCCCGGTCAGGCCAAGCTGTGAGGTGATTGGTGACCAGTGTGGAACATCAGTGAAGTTGAGATGGAACACCTTTGGAATCTCCACATAGTAGCCGTCACCTGGCAGATTCTCATACACTGTCCTCATGGTGTCCAGGGTCAAGGTAATGTCTTGCTCTGCCCAGCCGCCCATTCGCTGACGCTCAAGGCGCATGGTGTCGGCGTCACGCGTTATGAGCATGCTTGGCTGCTCCAGGCCAACTTTGACGACATCGGCTGGAATGTAAACGTCCATGATGAGACAGGCCTTGAGACGCGAATCCTTCAGGCAGGCTTCTGCGACAGTCATGCCGCCGAGTGATATACCAAAGGCGCCGACATGACCAAGGTCGAGCTGCCCGGTCAGGATATGATTGGGATCGGATGTGTTGATGGCTGACAATTGATCGAGGGTGAAGCTAACATCCTGCGCAAATTCCGGAATAATGCCGTTCGGAAAGGCTTTCCCGTACAGTGTTGGTGCTTCCGGCTGGGGCTCTACACTCTGCATGATCAACGGCTGAATTTGCTTGCCTGGTAGCACTGCCACCCGGCGCCCGTCAGGAAAGCGCACCAATGCGACAGCCCCTGGCTGGTCGAGCCCTACGACGATATAGCCGTGCGAAACCAGCTCCTCAATCTGGAATGTGTTCATTGCGCGGAACCCGTCTCGCCCGGAAAGGAAAATGAGTACTGGGTAGCTAGGCTTGTCGCTTGCTATGGGGGCAGATGAAACGGCATTGGTCGTGACATATTTGAAGTGAGTAAAGAGAAAATCAGGGAAACGAGCCATGCGTGCCATGACAGGCGTAACCGCATCGGCATCCTGGATGTAGGGGGCATATAGCGCCGTCGGCTCGTTCTTTGCGGGGTACCAAATCTGCGCCATGAGTTCACGATGATCGAGGGGATCGGCTGTGAAGAACTCAGGACGGCTCGTATCCACCCAGTGATATGAGGTTGTGCCAATACCATAGGGTCCAGTTGGTTGGGGAAAGCGAAACACTGGCACCAGTATTGGCAGAATAATCGATATCAGTATGCCGGACGCGCCCAGCCCAATACCTATACCTGTTATGAATCGATTGGTGTGTATGCTGTCTGGTATGATGATACCGGACAGCCAGATCAAAAAGAAGATCACCGTCAATATATAGGCCGGAATCATCTGCCAACGTTGACCTTCTACCTCTAGCTGTACAGTGGCCACCAAGAG
Organism: Anaerolineae bacterium; assembly: GCA_016927375.1. Classification (GTDB taxonomy): domain Bacteria; phylum Chloroflexota; class Anaerolineae; order Aggregatilineales; family UBA3940; genus JAFGMS01. The sequence continues at coordinate 4,480 of JAFGMS010000131.1, read as the reverse complement.
TGCAATCAACGCCGCAGATCGCATCCAGCGCATAGCAGCAGGCAGAGGGATTACCCATGCCCAGAATGTCAGCAGATTGGCAAGCGATAGAAGGGTTTCAATGGGTCTCATTTCTACCTTATCCCAGTTGAAGGCATCGGTCAGGCTATTCCTATTTTACGTGGAATGTCCAACGAAGGTAGTAGGTTGTACCTTTTGCCGGTGACCATTCTGGTTGGGTAGTACCTCGGCAAGACAAAAAAGGCCGCCGGGATACCGGCGGCCTTAGGTAAACGCATCAATGGTGGGTCAAGTTGACTGCTAACTGTTTGCGTAATTGCTTGTTACCGGCGAAGCCGCATGTCTGCGCGTTTGATGACACAGAGCGTCTCTTCCAGATGTTGCTACGCGGAGACTAGGAACGAGAGTCGTTTCCCTAATCCCTGCCTACGTCCCTTCTTGCCACTGGCTGAGGTAGTTGGCCTGCTCCTCGGTGAGCGTATCGATCTGGGTACCCATCGCCGCCAGCTTGAGGCGGGCGATTTCCATGTCGAGATCGGCCGGGAGAGCATAGACCTGGTTGGTCAGCTCTTTGGCGTTGTTGAACATGTACTCGGCGGCCAGGGCCTGGTTGGCGAAGCTCATGTCCATCACGCTGGCTGGGTGACCCTCGGCGGCGGCCAGATTGATCAATCGACCCTCGCCCAGCACGTGGATGCGCTTGCCGTTCTTCATCGTGTACTGCTCGACAAAGGGACGCACCAGAGTAGGGTCGCCCTGGCACATGGCCTGGAGGCCCTTCAGGTTGATCTCGACATTGAAGTGACCGGAGTTACAGACAATCGCCCCGTCCTTCATCACTTCCATGTGATGGGTATCGATGACGTGGATGTCGCCGGTGGCCGAGACGAAAATGTCGCCGCGGGTGGCTGCATCCATCATCGGCATGACCTGGAACCCATCCATAACGGCCTCCAGCGCCTTGAGAGCGTCGACTTCGGTGACGATTACATGGGCGCCATGGCCCTTGGCTCGCATGGCAATACCGCGGCTGCACCAGCCGTAGCCGATGACGACAACGGTCTTGCCGGCCAGCAGGATGTTGGTGGCCCGGATGATACCGTCGAGCGTGCTCTGACCGGTTCCGTAGCGGTTATCGAACAGGTGCTTGGTGAGCGAGTCGTTGACGGCCAGGACGGGGAACTTGAGCGCGCCCTCTGCGGCCATTGCCTTCAGGCGGATGACGCCGGTGGTCGTCTCTTCTGTCCCGCCGATGATATCGGGTATCTGGTCAGCGTGACCCTTGTGCAGCTCACTGACCAGGTCGGCGCCGTCGTCCATGGTGATGTTGGGCTTGTGGGCCAGCGCCGCTTCGATGTGCTGGTAGTAGGTCTTGTCGTCCTCGCCCTTGATGGCATAGACGGGGATCTCGTCGTGCATCACCAGGCTGGCGGCTACATCGTCCTGGGTGCTCAATGGGTTGGAGGCCACGACGACCAGGTCGGCGCCGCCGATCTGCAACGTCTGGGCCAGGTTGGCCGTCTCAGAGGTGACGTGTAGGCAGGCCGACATGCGCACGCCCTTGAGCGGCTGTTCCTTCTTGAAGCGCTCGCGGATCAGGCGCAAGACAGGCATCTCCCTGGCTGCCCACTCGATCTTGTAGCGGCCGCCCTCGGCCAGACTGGGGTCTTTGATATCGTAATTGATTGCCATGTGTGCTCCTAAAAGAAGTTATCAGTTCACAGTGAACGGTTTACAGTTATTGGCGTCAAGCTCCTCGGGTGGGAGGAGGGTGTCACAGAATAAAGGTTGTGAATGAAGCGGGGGTGATTATACCGCGTAGGGTCGTGATGTCTAGCGGCGCCTGGCAGCTCCCTCAATGAACCTGGTGGTCTGGCGGTAGCCGAGCTTGCGGTAGATCTTGACGGCGGGCTGGTTGCTCTGCCGGACATTGAGGATGATCAGGTCGAGCTTGGCGTCGAGCAGTGCCTGGGTGACAGCCTGGCTGACCAGGCTGCCCAATCCCTGCTGGCGCGAATCGGGATGGACGACGATATTCCCCACAGCAGCCATGCCGACCTGGGGCGCAACGATGTGCGTCCCTGCCGCGGCGATCAATCGATCGTCCTGATAGATGCCCCGGTAATAGCCGTCTTTGATCATATCCGGCGAGAAAGCAATATCGTGCGCATCTCGCCCATCGGCTTTTGCTGCTTCCTCTTGCAGCTTGATGATGTCTTGTATATGTTCTTTGCCCAGGGTGATGATCGGGGTAGGGGGATCGATGGGGTTTTCGAGCGGTTTGAAGATGCCGCTGGTGATCCGCATGCGGAACATGGGGTTGGTCTCTTCAAGGATATAGAAGCTCTCCAGCATCTCTTGAGCCTCGGGCCGGATGTTATAGAAGACCTCATTGGGGCCGATGCCATACAGCAGCAGCGCACTCAGGGCCGGGACATCGCCCATCAAGAAGAGGACGGGAGGCGTGAGACCTTCGTATAGCAGCGCCAATCCCTCGATCTCACCTGTTCGGGACGCCGCGTACCAGGTAGCGTGCTCGGAGTAGGGGGGCTCCAGATCGCCCAATGTATAGGCCGCATAGTGAACATCGGTCTTTAAGTACTCGCGTATCTGGTCGGTATCGGTTAGTTGAGATATGGCGTATAGCATATGGATGATGGCCTATGGCAGATAGCTGATGGTATATGGCTTATGGCTGATGCCTGTCAAAGAAAGTAGGCTTGGTGTCAATCTCTGCAAACATCCTCTGGCCGCGTCGACGACTATCACCATTTCCTAAATACCATTCTCCAACATGGCGTCGAGACATCCTTTGTCATCGAAGTGCCGGCGGAAGCGCTGCACGAACTCTTGGCGTGTGAACGAGTGATTTTGCGTGCCGCGCTGCTCAAGGACATAGGTTGCAGCCAGCGCGCCCACGCGTCCGCTGATCTCCCAGGGCCATCCGGCAGCCAGGCCTTTGAGCAGGCCGGCTCGGAAGGCATCACCCACCCCGGTGGGGTCGGCGATATGGTCGGTGGGTACGACCGGGATGTGGATGGTCCTGTCCTGGGTATAGATGTCGCAGCCATTTTCGCCGCGGGTGACGATCAGATTCTTGGCTCTGGAGAGGATATCTGCCTGTGCAAGGCCTGTTTTCTTGCACAGTGCAGCATATTCATATTCGTTGACGATCAAAATATAGGCGCCTTCGAGCCCGTCGGCCAGCTCCTCGCCTCCGACCCGGGCCACCTGCTGGCTGGGATCGTAGAGGTACGGGATGTGTAGTGAGCGGCATTCGGCAGCATAGTTTCGCATAGCAATTGGATCGTTCGGAGATATCACGACCATGTCGGGTGTGCCATCCACTGCCTCTTTGAGGCTCAAGTCACAGGCGCGGGCCATCGCGCCTGTGTAAAAGGATGCAATCTGGTTGTTGCGGCAATCAGTGCTGACGAAGAACGACGCGGTGAACAAGTCGTCGCAGATACGTGTTCCGCTGGTATCTACGCCGACTTCCTCCAGGCAGGCGCGGTATTCGCCGAAATCCTGGCCGGCGGTTCCAACCAGGATCGGCTGTTCGCCCAGCAGCGCCAGTGTATAGGCGATATTCGGGCCGACGCCTCCGTAGTGACGGGTCATCACATCGACCAGGAAGCTGACGCTGATGTGCTCCAGACTCTCAGCCAGCAGCATCTCTTTGAACTCGCCGGGATAGGTCATGATGTAATCGAACGCGATGGAACCGGTAATGGCAATCTTCATGTGATAGGCCTCAAAAGCAGTGATTGGTGATTAGTAGTTTTCCAGTGGAGATTGATGACTGTTGAGGAGAGACAGACCTTGATAGTCATGCAATCATCCATTGAACAACCGGGGCAAGTATACTCGGCATGGGGATGAGTTGCCAGAGTTTGATCCAGACCCTAAGGGTTTTCAAAACCCTTAGGGTCTTTTATGGAGCATCAAAAATACTCGAATTCCATCTCGATGTCCTGAGTTGCGTCGAGGTTCTGGAGATGGTAGGCGACATCGAGCATCAGGTTCGCGAGCGTGTCGGGTGACGCATCGCTGGGGATGTGAATGCTGGCATAGATGCCGGCTTCCCATTCCTCGATGGAGGCCCCAGTGGGTAAGACGATGCGTGAGCGGCCAGGTAAATCGCCCAGCTCTTCATCGTAGACATAGCCGAAGGTGAGCTTCCAACCAGTGATGGGTGCCAGCGCGCCTTTCTCGGACGCCTCGGTAATGGGCCCAAGGTGCATCCAGCTGTCCTCGTGCCCCGGCGCATGGCAGGCAAGCGCGGGGAGGGGAGGGGTGTCAGTGGTGGCGATCTGGCGGATGGCGCCGGCCAACTTGTGTGGATGGAGGCCACTGCCCAATTGTACACGGCGCCTGCTCATAAGACCTCCAAGCTAGTACAGTTGGGCATAAGTTCATCGCCAGATTAAGGCAATCTTCCCAACTGTATAAAGTACTTTGCGTTGCACTTCTCGACTGG
>JAFGMS010000130.1 GCA_016927375.1 Anaerolineae bacterium | reverse complement strand
TTCTCAGAACAGAGTGCCTTCAACCATGCTTTCAAACGCTGGACGGGAGCAACCCCTGGCGATTATCGCAGATTGTCGAGCCAGCGGCTGACCGCGCCCACGAAGTCATCCGGGCACTCTTCCTGAGGCACATGCCCGCACTTAGCTACAACCTCTAGCTGGGCACCAGGGATCTTTCCGGCCATCTCGATATTCGCAGCAGTGCCCAACACACGATCATCGTCCCCGGTGATGACAAGGGTTGGTACAGTGATAGCCTGGGCATCCAGCACCGTCTCGAATGGTTTGGCCGCTGCCAACAACTCCCACAGACCACGATCCCAGTTTTGGATGTGCAGCAAGGTCATATAAGCATTGGTGTCCTCCACCCGAATCCGAGATGGATCGTGCCAGGATTTGGTATACAGCTCCATGCCGAACCGTTCTGCATAACTTCGCAGAAACAGCGGCCCGAGACGGCGCATCTGAGGCGTGGCAAACAGCCATCGGGCCGCACCAGGAAAACCATGACCGGTTTGACCGGCCGCAGCCAGGACCAACGCCTGCACCCGGTCGGGGTGGCGCTGCGCTGCGAGCATGGCAATCGACCCTCCCATCGAGTTCCCCACCAGAACTGCCTGCGGGATGTCCAGCTCATCCATCAAACCAATCAGAATATCTGCCTGCGCCTCATAGCTGTAGGGGCTTTCGCCATCCCACTCGTTCGGCATGGGGCGCGATGACAGACCGAATGGCGGGCGATCATAGACAATGACCGTGCCTATCCCGGCCAGCGGCTCAACGACGCTGTGCCAGGTGTATGTGCTGGCCAACGTGCCATGGAGCAGTATAAAAGCGGGTTCCCCCCGGCCATAGCTCTTGTAATGAATACTCACGCCACTGACGGTAATGAACTGGCTGTCGGGTTCGGCCAGTTCCTGCGGGGCAGCAGCACCTGTGACTGGTCGATAGGGCACCAGCAGCGGACCAACCAGGACGATGGTCATCACAAGGGCTAACACAATCCCACTCCACTTTATAAGCCGGTGTTTTCTAATCATGAGGTTCCGAATCTGACTGTATCCCTTCTATGTGAAATCCGGAAAGTATCCTAAATTACAGAGCATCTCCTTCGCCGGATTTCGATTGAGGTTTCACGGTGCAGTCTTTAAGAGACTTTCCGTGAAACGCTTAGTTCCGGAGATATTGATATGGAGAATCGTACAGTACATCGATGCCCCTGTCTTGATGAAATGCGCATTGAGGTTGATAGTTCACGTAATTCCGGGGAACGGTTCACGGCTTGTGTGGTCAATTCGACACACCTGGGTGCTTGACGCCGGCAGCATTCGCTGATAACGTGCTAGGAAAGCAAGGTGCAAGTTGGCAAGCCAAACGCTGTTCATGGCCTGTCACGCCTCACATTTCACGTATCACTTTTACTCGTTGCTCGTGACTCATTGCTCGTTGCTAGAGAGGCTTATCGTTATGTTAAACGTACTGTTAGTTGAAGACAACCTCCGGCTTCAGGAGGCCCTGGCGGCAGGGTTCGAGGCCACGGGCAAGGCACGCATCGCCGGCAGATGTACTTCAGGCGAAGACGCGCTGCAGTTCTGCATCGATGGCAGTCCGGTCGATGCCATCCTGATGGATGTCGCGCTGGCGGGCGAGATGAACGGCATCGAAGCAGCAGTGGCCATCCGCCGCGAGTTTCCCCGCATGCCGGTGGTCTTCTACTCGATCCAGGACGATGATGATTACTACCGTGCCTTCCGCAAATCGGGCATCTTGAGCCATTACGGCTACGTCAGGAAATCGAACTACCTGCTGCCCGAGATGATCCTGCCCTTGCTGGAAGATGCCGCGGCCGGGCGCAGCTTCATCGACCCCGATATTGAGACGCGCGTGCACGAAGTACGCCACATGGACGAGCAATCGCCGATGGCTCTACTGGAGCCCAACGAGCAGGTCGTCGCGCAGATGCTGGCTCAGGGCATGACCAACGAGCAAATCGCCGCCCGGCTGGGCTTCCGCGATAAGCGCACCATCAGCCGTACCAATGGCCAGATCTACGCTGCCTGGGGCCTGGCCGCCAACGCCACCGACGAGAAAACCGCCCGCACCCGCGCAGCTATCATCATGCAGACCGGCCGGATGATCCAATGGGATGACAATGGCACCGCGCGCGTGCTCGATGAGCACGGCCAGTGGGTGGTCTGGGAGACAGGGGTTGGGGGTTAGGGGTGACGACCGAAGGTCGTTGGAGAAGAGTACAGTGCCACTATGTGAGAATAGGTACCTCTTGGACATCAGCCTCTGTACCCTGCCCGCACGAGCACCAATCTCCTACTCCCTCTTCCGCCGGGCGGAGAGGGGGAGGTCGTCAGGTCGGATAAGGCACCGATGATGCAGGGGGTGAGGTTCCCGAGGCACTTGTTCCAAACCTCTGGGCACAAGTTTCCAAACTTCCGAGCAGAAGATTGCAATCTTTCGAGCAGAAGATTTCGATCTTCTGGGCAGAAACCATAGCCCATGCAAGAGTGCGGACCCCTGATGGGCTTTAACAACGTAATCCGGTACCGCAGTGAGAATGACAATAGCGTGTGCACGAGTGGATTCCCGCTTTCGCGGGAATGACAGTGCCGGCGTAGGTATTGTGATAGCGTGACCGGAAGGATTAAGCAGCAAAGACTCATGAGCGCCGGAACGAGAGAACTGTAAACTGCTTTTAACTCATCACTCATCACTCACGACTCATCACTGTTTCCAAAGGAAACCCCATGACCGGTATCCGCCTTCTCGATTGGGCGCTGTTAGCCGTATCGCTGTTCAATACCATCCTGACTCTGTGGCTGGGCCTGACCGTCTTGTTGAACGCCGACCGCCGCGGCTGGGGCGTCTGGCTGATGGGCGGTGGGCTGCTTTCGGGCTCAGCCTTCTTCGTCAGCCATACTGCCATACTGGGCAGTATGCTGGACTTCAGCACCCAGGGGCTCGATTTCTGGTGGTACATCGGCTGGATACCGGTGGTGGCGGCGCCCTACGCCTGGTACGTTATGACGCTGTGGTATACCGGCTTCTGGACCGAGAAGCAGAGCGCGCTGCGCCGCAGGCACAGATTGTGGTTCCTGCTCGCCAGTTTTTTAGGGATATTCCTGGCCGTGCTGATGCTGGCAGCTACTCCCCTTCCCTCGTACACGCAGATCGCTCAATTCAACCTCTCTTCAACGCTGACGGTAGGCGCCGTGCCGGTTGTCTTCGTTGTCTACCCGGTCTTCATTGTGCTGTGCGTCCTGCTGTCCATCGATGCCCTGCTGCGGCCCGCGCCCTCAGACCGGCTGATGGGCGAGCTGGCCCGCTGGCGCACCCGCCCCTGGCTGATCGCCACGGCCGTCACACTGCTGGTCGTCAGCCTGCTGGTGGCCGGCTTCTTCTGGTGGTTAGCCGGCAATACACGCGCCGATGCAACCCTGGTCTTCAGGATCAGGGCCGCCAGCGCGGCTATCTGGTTTGACCTGCTGCTTGAAACGCTGATTGCCATCGCCATGGTCTTGTTAGGGCAGGGCATCGTCTCTTACGAGGTGTTCACCGGCAAGGCTTTGCCGCGCAAGGGCTTCTTCAGGCACTGGCGCAGCGCCGTTATCCTGGCCGGCGGCTACTCGGCGGTGATCGGGTGGGGGGTGGTCAGCGGCATGCGCCCCATCCACAACCTGCTGCTGACCGCTCTGCTGATGGTCGTGTTCTACGCTCTGTTCGGCTGGCGCTCCTTCGTCGAGCGTGAGCAGTTCATGGCACGGCTGAGGCCGTTCATGAGCAGCCAGCACCTCTACCGGCAGCTGGTCGATACCCGCGACGAGAGCGCCGGGCGCGCCATGGGGTTGTTCGAGGCCTTGTGCCGGGACGTGCTCGATGCGCGGCGGGCACAGCTGATACCATCCGGCGTTCTGGCGCCGCTGGCAGGGGCGCCTTTGATCTATCCCCTGGAGCAGCCGCCAGCCCGGGTTTCCCTTTCGGTCGATGTCTTCGCCACAAACGGAGCGCGCTTTATCACCATCGACCCTGCCCAACACGATGGTTATCGATGGGCGCTGGCGCTGGTCACCGAGCGTGGTCTCATCGGCATCATGCTGCTCGATGTCAAACAGGACGGCGGCCTGTACACGCAAGAGGAGATCGAAATCGCCCAGGCCAGCGGCGAGCGGCTGGTCGACATGCTGGCCGGTGAGGAGATGGCGCGCCGCCTGATGACCTTGCAGCGGCGGCGGCTGGCCGAGACCCAAGTGGCCGACCGGCGCACGCGCCGCACCCTGCACGATGAAGTGCTGCCTGACCTGCACGCCGCCGTGCTCGGCCTGAGCAGCCTGCCGGACAAAGAGCCCGCTGTGCAGGCCACCATCCAATCGCTGGTCGATATGCACGGCCGGATATCAGAGCTGATCCGCACGCTGCCCGGCACGACCTCGCAGGTCAGGCGAGACACCAACCTGCTGGAGACCTTGCGTGAGATGGTGGAAGATGAGTTCGCCGGGGAGTTCACCTCGGTGGTCTGGCAGGCACCGGCGAGCCCGCCCCGCCTGGAACCCTTTACCCAGGAGGTGATCTATTACGCCGTGCGCGAGGCGGTCCGCAACGCCGCCCTGCACGGCCGCGGCGAAGACCCGCAGCGGCCGCTCAACCTGAGCATCGACGTAACCAGCAACGGCGAGCTGTCGATCTGTATCGCCGACGATGGCGTTGGGATGGGGCAAGCAACCTCGGCAGGCGGCACCGGCGAAGGCCTCGCCCTCCACAGCACCATGATGGCAGTCATCGGCGGCACCCTGATTGCCGAGCCGGCAGGGAAGCGCGGGGCGAGGGTGATCGTTACGCTACCGGTGGAACAGGGCGCCGGATGAGTTGCATGATCTGTCTGCCTATGGTTCTATTGGAGCTATGAAAGATAATCCCGTCTATCATCACTTGATACGAAATCTCCCCCAACCATCCAAACACAAAGAACGATCATTACAGGCTGCCATTGGTATCCTTGGAGGAGGCGCAGCAGTAAGCGCAGCATATTAGACTCTATCGGGAATAGGGTCGTATACTCTGGGTCTATTTAAGCCCAACTGCACTATCATCCGTGCTGTTTTATATTTGGGTCAACCGCCGATAGCCTTCGCGAAACCTGTCTGGTAAATGTGCGGCTTCTCCTCCTTGATGCTACAATGCAGGGCATTGTCATCAACAAAACATCATCGTGGAGAAGTTCTATGCGCTATCGACGCATCACTACCCGGCAGCGAGCAATGATCCTCTCTGGCATTTTGCTGGCTCTGACTGCCTTCACCACTCTGTTTGACACTCGTTCCACCAGCTTCTTGCCCAGCCAGGCATCCGCGGCCACCTCTCCCATCTCTGCAGAATCAGATAATGCATCTCTTCTTTCAGCCGCAGATAGGCCGGCCAAGCTCAGCGATTTCTGGAACGGGACGGCAGAGTGGGTGCTGGAGATACCTGACACCGGGCTGCCTGTAGGCGAATCGGACACCATCGATATGGGCAGTGGGATCTTCTGGTCTTACTTGCACGCCAGCACCCCATCGGCGGGGATCGTCGATTCATGTGGGGACCCGGTTGCGTTCCCGGGATGTGTGACACGCTGGGTCAGCACCGATGGCGGGGCGCACTTCACTCTGGCCGAGCCGACATGCATGCTGCCCTGCGACAGCTGCCCGTGCGATGAAGACGACAAGACTCAGCAGCAGTACCCTCGCGTCGTACGCACATCGGGCGGGATGTTCTACATGGTGTTCGAGCACGCGGCAGCAACCTGGTTTACCACTTCTTACGATGGCGTCAAATGGTTCCGTCCCAGCCCCGTACCGGGCACAGGCGTGTGGAAATCCTCGGATACCACATGCACACAGGCAGAACACATCGGCTCACATCCTTTTGCCACCTCCGAGTATGATTGTATGGCAGGAGGACCGCCAGGAGTATATGTTGCCTTTGGACAGATTTTTGTATTCGTCGGCTTAGGGCGCAACTCAGGGCACATGGGCTGTTTACGCTCTGCGGCGGGAGGTAGTTACTACTACTTCCGCAAATGCTATTCCAACCCCCTGTTTGACGGCGCGCCGGAGTACGGGCCGCTCGACGTATTGGGAGAAGCGGCCAACCCTTATTTCGATTTCCGGTATGTTACCTCGGCAGATGTGGTGAAAGCGGAAGGCTACTATTACATGAGCTACGAGGGGATACGCGGCCCCAGCTCGCCGGCAGCGGGGCGTGACAACCAGTTCGCGCTGGGATTTGCCCGCAGCCGCAGGCTAGACACCCGCTGGGAAGAATATCCCGGCAACCCTGTTCTCAGCAGTGTGGTCGATAACTGGGGGATCGGTCATGCCGACCTGGTGATCGTGGATGGGACAACCTACATGTATACGGCCACGCCCCAAATGACGCACGGGCGATACGTGCTGGTGTATAAGTGATGGTTGTCCGCCGCTGACGGCAACCTAGCACCATAATAGTCTGCTACCGACTAACGGCATTGGCGGAAATAGCGCAGCGGAAGCCGATGGCGGCCGACTTTGTCAGCGGGTCGAAGCGGGCGCGGACTGAGCCGGTCGTCAGGGCCTGGTTGAGGCTCCAGGCACCCCCCCGAACTCCCTTGGTCGTCCCCGTCGAAGGCCCGGTAGGGTTTTTGGCAGGTGAGACGGCATAGTAGCTGCTGCTGTACCAGTCGGCTACCCACTCCGTGACGTTGCCGGCCATATCGAAGGCCCCAAACGGGCTCACCCCGCCTGGGAATGAGCCAACCGGAGCCATCTGGGGCCAGCCGTCATCATAGGTGGGATCGACGAAGCCGGGATCAACGTAGGCACAGCTCGAATCGCAGTAGTTCAGATTTGCCCGGTCCCAGTCATTGCCCCAGGGATAGACCAGTGATGCATCCGCCGACGGATCCCAGCGAGCTGCCATCTCCCATTCGGCCTCGGTGGGCAGACGCGCACCGCGCCAATGACAGTAGGCATCGGCATCGAACCAGCTCACATAGATGACCGGGTAATCCTCAAAGGCCTCAACACCATAATAAGGCTCACCTGTATAGCTGCCGGTCGAGCCGGGCTCAGAGCAGGCGCCTGCATCGACGCAAGCAGCCCACAGCTGGTTGGTCACTTCGTATGTATCGATGAAGAAGGGACTGAGTATCACCTCATGAACCGGGCTGGCCACCCCTCCGGCATCATTGCCCATCATGAAGGTGCCGCCGGTCACATAGACCATCGATACGCCTGCCTGGATGATATCCTGCCCATCTTCAACGATGTTGGGAGTGACCGACGGCGCTGCTCGGGTGCCCGCCACAGATGTCTGGGTCGCCTGCACGGTAGGTGTAAGTGTTGCCGTCACGCGCGGTGTGCGTGTGGGTGTTGCGGAAAAGGTGGTCGTAGCCATCGATGGCGTCTGCGACGATAGTAACGTGATGAAAACCGCCGGTGTGTTGGTCTGAGTGGGCTCCTCCAGCGCGGGGGTCACAGTAAACACAGGGGTGACAGTACCGGCCCTTCCCCCAGACGGCGTATCAGGTGATGCGGCAGGCAGTGTCAGGTCAGCCAAGCCGGCAAGCTGAGGCGGCATGATGCCGGTAAGATAGGCCCACATCACCAGGCTGCCGACCCCGAAAAGACAGACACACCCTATAGCCAGCAAAAGAACGACACTTGGAACCCGGCGTTTCCGAGCAGGTGACTTTATCGTATCAGGCAGATAGAGATCGCCGCTATCATATTGCCGCCCAAGCCTGGACATCACCGGGACATCTGCCGGCTCGACGTGAAGCGGCTGAGGCTGAAAGCCGGGTAGGGGTTCCGGTGCCGCTGAGGTATCAGGAAAATCAGAGGATGGGAAAGGAGGTGTTGAACCAGCAGCAGGCGTCGGATCGGAAGAACGTTGAGCGTCATATTTCTCGAGGATGTCTTGCCAGCTGTTCTCCTGCTCGGCTGCCTGCTCTGGCTGATCGTAGCTCTCAGTATCAACCCGTTCCGGCTCATCCTGGCCAAACTGGGGAACGAAATCTTCCGGTTCATAACTCATTATTGTTCCTGATCCTCACGCCAGATGGGAAGCGCCATGCTGAGTATGACTGACTTGCCGGCCCGGCCGCGGAACCAGACGCGCCCACCATACTGCTGAATGATCTGCTCGGCGGCGGCGAGCGGCAAATCGTCCAAAAGATGGCAGCGCAGCTTGCTGCCCGTATCGCTTGTCACCAGATCGAGCTGGACGTAACGTTTCTTATCGCTTCCCTTAACGATCAAAGTGTCATCATCGGGAAGGAAGAGAAGCGACTGCTCCAGCAAAATATAAAGAGCCATTTCCAGGTGCGCCTCCGAAGCACGCACAGAGGGCAGATCGTGCGGGAAACCCACACGCACATCTGACAGCCGATGACCGGTATGCTCCACAAGCGTATCGAGCGCCTTTCTGCATATCTTCTCCAGATCGACCGGCTCTAGCTCCAGGTTCGTCTCTTGACGAGGATCGGCTTGATACAAGTAGAACAGCATAGTCCAGAGCTTCATGGTATGCTCATGCCCCTCACGAATGATGCGGGCCAGATCGCTCAGCTCATAGGGATGAGCATCGCCGCTCTTCACACGCTCGCTCAACGTAATGGCACCTTCGGCAGTAAAAACCAGAGAGCTGTTCATCTCAGTCTCCAGTGCTTGCGCGATCAAATCACTGCGCCAGCATGCAGCTTCGCGCAGCAGCAGCACAATCACCCGACCGTGCTCCAGATCAAGCGCCAAAGGCGTGAACACGAGCCGTTTGCCGACGGTTACAACCTCGAAGCTGTGGCCACTGTACCCCCCCAGACTCCCATCCAGGAACGCTGCTGCAAACCGATCACCATCCAGACGGGCGGTGTTAATCAACGAGAGTACATCTTCCTTATCAAGCTCAAGCACATCACGTGGTTTGTAATCCAGGAGGCGCGCCGCCTCGTCGTTGGCATAGATCACCACACCACGCTGATTGAAGACGATTACACCCTCATCGAGTTTCTCAATCAGGATGCGCCACAGATCGGTACCAGAGGTGTGCGATGGTCTCATGGATGTTCCTCATATGATATGGCAAAACTCATCAAGGAGCCGGTTCATAAACAGGTAATCCTTACCGTCGTTGGGGTATAACGACCCTCTCCCTGCCCCAAGACGATTATACGCGAGTCTCCTGGTGGGGCAACGCGGGGAGAGAGTTCAACGAGACAGTTTGAGTAGGATTACTCACTTTGGCGCAGATGACTGGAGCAATATACAATACGTTCTATGTGAAATGTAAGTTATTCAAGAAGTGATGAGTGATGGGTGACGAGTAAAGCAAAAAAGAGCATGGATGAGAAGCACACTGAGTAATTGTGAGCATTCCACTGCTTTTCTGCCTTAAACTCATCGCCCATCACTTGTTCCGCACAAGAGATCGCTTCTATTTCACATAGAGCATGCAATACTCAACATTGGGCAAGTGATCGCAAAAAGGCGAGGAGCTGTACACGACAGCGCATAGGGGGAGGCAGAACCGGAATGAGCAGCAACCAATCCACCATTCTGATACTTGAAGATGATTCAATGATGGCCGATACACTCGCCAGCATGGTCGAGCTGATTGGCTACCAGACGGCAGTCTTTCACAGATCCCAGGATGCTCTGGACGGTCTATCAAAAATAAAAGCCGACTTGATCTTGCTGGACCTTAACCTGCCTGATTTAAGTGGGGTCGAAGTCTGCCGCCGGGTGAAAGACGATCCCGAGTTAAAGCACACACCTGTGATTGTCGTCTCCGTCGACAGCGATCCCTTCTCAATCCAGCGAGCAAACGAAGCCGGAGCCTCGCGCTACCTGATCAAGCCGGTCGGCCTCGACGATCTCGAAACAGCAATAATCCAGACCCTCAGCGAGCAAGCGGAGGCTTAATAGCACAGTAGAAGACGCAAGTGAGCAGGTCAGAAGCCATCGACCATACGCCAATAGTAACAAGTCATCAAGCCAAATCGGCGATGGCGTCCTCGACGGTATCATAAACGGGGAACATCGTATCATACCCGGCCAGGCGGATCACCTCCATGACATAAGGATTCGGTCCGGAGAGGAACAGCCCACCACCCGCCTCATGTAAAGATTTGGCAGCCATCAACAGCATTCTCAGCCCGTAACTCGACATATAGTCCATGCCCGCCAGATCGATGATCACACGATCCTTACGGCCGCGCAGCATGGCCTGGAACTGCTCCTCGATAGCCATCGCACCAGGGGCATCCAGTGTTCCCTTCAAAGTCACCTTGTAAAGATTATTCTCCAGATGTTCCATTGCAAAAGAAATGCCCATCCAATGTCCTCCGAAGCAGCCGCCATAGGCGCTCAACACTTACAAGCAGCAAACAACACACCACTATCGGCTTATATCCTCGATCTCAGCACCCAGGGCAGCTCATATTATTCAGTAATCTCGAATTCATCACGTAGCTTGCCATCGACATCATACAGCGAGACCGTATAGCCAACCTCCCAAACGGCATTATTCAGTCCCCAATAAAGAACAATGGCGGTATCCTCGCCCGCGCCGGTGAAGATCGTCACACCACCACCCGTAAACAGCCTGAAAGACGGAAAGACGAACTCGTCTCCTTCACCGTTGGTGAGCCGCCATCCATCCAGGTCAACGGGGGAGCCCTCATTGACGATCTCTACAGCTTCGCGCGTGATATCACCCGGATGGAGCACCCGGACGATGCTCACACTTATCGCCCCCGCAGGCAGGTCGGTGGTAGTCGGGATAGGCGTCGGGACGTTGCGGGTCGGAACTGATGCGCCGGTCGGCTCGCCTGTAGGTGTAGGGGTAGGAACGCCACATATCGGAACCGTCAGCTCCTGCCGCACCGCGAGGAAGTCCGGATCGAACTCGGGATCGAGCATCTGGTTCATGATGACCAGATCATCGATAGACACGCCATATTGTTCCGCAATCACGCCTAATGTCTCGCCGCTGGCTACTAGGTGAACGGGGTTCTCGCAAGAGCTGGTAGGCGTGATGGGACCGGGCTCCTGAGTTGTCTCATCACTCCCAACCGGCTCATCAGACTGCGGTGGGGGTGGCTGCGTAGCACGGGGTGGGATCAGTGCAGTACCGCTATGGGTTGGCAACACAATGGTAGTTGGCTGTGACGCCCGCTGCTTATCCCAGATGGACAAAATCAACAGGGTAACCAGTACAGAGGCAATAGCCGGCACAACAATCAAGACCAGAATGTTGCGTCTTTTTGTCATTTTTTCACTCGCTCAGACGTTATTATGATTGAAGAGAACATCCGCAAAGTTCTCCGATGCACGTTATCCTAGCATAAGCCGTCAAAAATGCCTAACACTCGGCCTTTAAGCTGGGGGTTGGGGAAAAGTCTAAAAAACGTAACTACTCAGCTGTCAGCTATCAGCGATTGGCTTTTGGCTATGAACTGTAAACTAAAACCGCTAAAGTAACCCTGTAAGACAATCCGTAGCCGTGACGGTCGGATTTCAGTCCGACCTACGCGATACCTGCCCAGATATGCCGGCTATCACAACCAATTCTATGAGCGTCAGGATAGGTATCGGCAACAGGGT
>JAFGMS010000129.1 GCA_016927375.1 Anaerolineae bacterium | reverse complement strand
GACGATGGCGGCCAGGAGCTCGGCCAGGCTGCAGGCGTGCGCGCCATAGTCGGCGACACGGCTGGCCGGCCGCTCTCTCACCGGCAGATGTCGAAGCGTGGGTATGGAGTATGTTTTGTCAGAGCCGGGGAACAGGGGGATTTGGGTCGCTACCATCGTTCCAACTCCCCAGGTTCTACGACGAGTTGGCCGGGGCGATTGGGATGAAAGTACCCGCCCAGGTTTGGATCCCAGGGATACTCGTCGGGCGGGAGCACCTCGCAGTCGCGGAACCGCTGTGCCCACACGCGCACGTGAGCCCGTGACTGCATCCGCTCGTAGGCGCCGTCCACCTCGCCACAGCAGAGGTCACACGGCGTGTAGAGCTGGTCGTCTACGCCCACAAGCCGATACATCCCGCGTTTCGGCCAGGGATAGCGGTGCGGCTCGTCGAGGGTGGCGATGACGTGCTCCGGGTAGAGCGCGATCATGCCGTCGGCAGACCCGCATTCTGGGCAGCAGACGCGGGACATTGCGCGCTCTCTGCGTTGTCGTAGAGATTCTTCGTACACCCGATCTTGCAGCCGGATCAGTTCTTGTGTCAGGGTTACCATTGTCTGTCCTCCTATCGAAACGAGGGGGGGGACAGAGGGCGCATCTCAACCCCCTCAGGGCTGAGATGCGCCTGAGCAGTTGCAGCACAGCCGCAACTGCTCCCCCCGACAGGGGGAAAACTCCGTCCCCCTGTTGGGGTGAATGTCTGTTCGGTTGTGTTCGAGGCGATTAGAAGGGCGGTTCGTACTCCCCGTCTTCCTGTCGCGCTTCTTGGCGAGCGCGCATTAGGATGCGGGCTGCCTTGGCCGCCTTGGGGAACTGGCGTGCCTTGTCCTCCACGATGTAGCGCAGCGCGTTGTCGCTCAGCTCGCCCAGCGGCGTGCCTTTGCTCACGCTGTTGCCGTCGAACGGCAGAGGAATCTCCGAGGCCCACTCGACCGTCCCCTCCTGGTAGTTAGGAGCGCCTGCCTTTTCAGGCAGGTTGGACGGGTCAGGGACGTCGTCCTCTTCCTCGTCCGACTCGTGCATCACGCCGGTGCCGTTGGGGCCGGGCGACTTCCACGCGTCGGCCCAGGCCAGCACATCGGGCCAGGGGATGGCGTCTACCAGCGCGTCACCCAGATAGTCCTGATCGGGATCTACCTCCCGCGCCAGCTCGACGGTGGTGATGGGTGATTGCTGCGTGCTTCCCGCCATCGCCACCTCGCCGGCGCGCAGGTGCATCCAGAAGGCGTAGGTGGGGGCTTTCCCCTTGGTCGCCGTGCGCACACTTTGGGTGAACTGTCGCCGCACCTGGCCGAACTCGCGTGAGGCCAGCCCGGTGAAGGTCAGCATCACCGGCTCGGGTACGGGCGCGCCGTCGGCGCCGACCACGTAGCCCACGGCTTGCAGCTTGCCGCGCGCGCCGTCGACGTACTCGGCCACGCGCAGCCCATCCTTGACCCACGCGAAGCGGGTGCGCAGGATGGCCGCCGACAGCTCCTGGGTGAAGATGACGTCCGTGGTGGAGCCGCCCCGGTGGTGGATCCTGGCCGCCTTGCCGGGGATCGGGATGTCCTGATCCACCGGGCAGGCAAAGCCGCCCTTGTCGGCGCGGGGTTCTAGGGAACCGCCGTCATTGACCCACTGTACAAAGTTGAAAGAAATCGCCTCGTCGGCGTGCTCGAACGGTCGATCTTGCCACGACATTTGTGTGTCTCCTTTCTAAGGAATCTGCGAAGCAGATTCCCAGTGTCTAGTCAGGGACTCGATGTATCCGCCCTCGTCGACCTGTCCCTGAGTATGGCCGATGGGGTGTTGCTGTGGTTCGTCTCCGCTGCGCCCGGTCACTCGAGACTGTGGACGACAGCTTCTACGTGCTCGCAGAGGCCGTCGTCGCGCAGTCCGTTGGGACAGTCGCAGTCCCACTCGTGGCCGCCGTTGCCGTTGCCTTCGACGGGCTGGCGGCGGACGACCAGGTAGCGGCGGTTGGTGACAGGGTCCTTGACCTGCCACACCCCCACAATCTTTTTGTTGGGGTGCCGCTTGATGTACCACGACGGTGCTGGGGTAACGAGCCAGTGTGTGCCGGTTGCCTGCTGTGTACCCGCGATCTGAACCTGAGGGAGCATCTCGGCTACCCCTTCCTGGCACGGCCTAGCGCTCTAACGTATATCCACGCGGCAAAGGCGGCCAGTATAGCTAACACGGGCAGGCCGGCGTCAAGAATGTGTCTGAGGATGTCCATTTGCGTACCTCCATATTGGGGATACTTCGTGTCGATAGACACGCCGCATCTCCCTGGGCCGGAGGCGCGCCTTGCCCATCGAGGGCCAACGCGCCCCCGGCGGGCGAATGTGTGTCTGGTATATACCTGTAAGGAAAAAGCCCGTTGGGCTTTTTCCATTGAACAACTTCGCTTTGCGAAGTTGTTCACCCCGTCTGGCCGGGATCACGCCGTTTGCGCATACGTGCCTCCTATGGATGATGTGCAGTTTCGGCTATGCCGAAACTGCCAAGGCGATCGGAGATCGCCCATCAGCACGTTACCCCTTGTTCGTCTCGATCCCTACCACCTGATGATGGAGGGCGTCACGGTACGGGGTATATTTCAACGCCTGTATAGAGGCACAGGCGGAGAAAACAAAAAAGGGGCGGCGAGTACAGATGTGTCTCGCCGCCCCTGAGGGATGCGGTATGATAAATGGAATCAGTTCATCGGCCCAGGCGCTTGTTTGCGCCTGAGCCGCTAATTGCCGTGTCAATTCAAGTGTGAATGGTTGTTTTTTTGTCTGAAATGGTATGAGGTCCGTGCTGGCAAACCGCGCCGGCCGGGGCCTGTTTGTTAATGTGCGCCCGCTGGGAACACAAAAGGCCAGCGGGATGTCTACAAATGTCGCTGGCCTGCGGAGCGCAGGGGGATGTCTAGGGTTCTTGTGGAGATGTCGCCTACGAGCCTTGTCTGACACCATCGTAGCACGGGGGACCATCGGTGTCAAGATTGTCTTTGAAAGCCATCTGCGAGGTCGGGGCAGCGGAAGTGAAACGGGGAATCGGGCAGAGAAAAATACAACGGCGTGTAAAGACTTGGTAGGCGTCCACCTCCCGAATGCCGACAAGATCATTGTGACCATGGATAAGCTAAACACTCGTAACTCGGCTGCACTGTACGAGGCGTTTCCGCCTAAGGCGGCAGAGCGCATCCTGTCCTGGGTCGACTTGAGTTCCGTTTCATACCCAGACACGGTAGTTGGCTCGATATGACCAAAAGGTCGAATTCAGTGTGCTCAGCCAACAATGCTCTGCTCGGGTCGTCCTTGGCAAGGCTGTGCCGACTGCAGAAGTTCTGGCTTGGGAAGTACAGTGTAATGGCAAAGGCGCAACTATTGATTGGCGCTTCACAACTCATGACGCTCATGTCAAGCTCAAGGCCTTTATCCATCAATTCATGCTTGACGGAGTACTGGGAGCAACTGGAATAGTTTGCAGTGGGGGCCTAGCAAGAACTTGAAGTTTAACTTCGTGGAATTTGAACTCTAACTGCGGTAAACTAGAACTAAGACTTTGGGGAGCAAATACATTATGAGTTCATTAAGGGCTAAATTTGGCAAACAGCTGAGGCGCATCAGGAAACGCAGAGATTTGACTCAAGAGCAACTGGCTGAGATTGTCGATGTGTCTCCCGAGTTCATAAGCAATGTAGAGCGAGGTATCAATGCGCCTTCCTTTGAGACTTTGGAGAAGCTAGCCGAGGCTCTCCGTGTAGCTATAAAGGACTTTTTCGATTATGACCACGAAACTTAGACCACCCAAACGTCGAGAAACAAGACAGTACAGTGGCTACACAGTGAGTGGCGAAAAAAGCGGTAGGGAAGCGAGGATTGTGCATAGCCTTGTCTACCACGTTTCGTCTCCAAGCTTCCGACTTCAAATCGACAACAACGACGTGGAAATAGTTCCTCAGTTTGAGGACGCAATAGGTATGGTTGCAATTGGTGGGTATGTCCAATGCCAAGTTCCCTTTGAGATTCTTTGTCAGCTTGAAGTGCTCGATTCTCTTGAGGGGTCTCTGATTACTAGGGAAGTAGAATCCACAAAGCCCACCCCAGGTATGTGGCACAAATTCGGCATCCACGCCGAGTTTGACGAAGCTCAGCTACAGGTTGGTATCAGTCTGAAGGGCGACATCGAACTAACAGCCCTAGATGCCGTATCACTTGGCCCCGTCCTTTTCCTAGGTGTTGGGTTGGATGCAGTCTCTGAGTACGATAGCCGTACCGTTGCAGAGAGTTTCGGCGAGAACGCAGGGGATGAGTTTGGGAAAAAGACACATTTGTATTATCCTGAGATTTTCTACTGGGAACACGAGCAGCCGTTCGATATTGAGCCGCGACTCGTTTCTGGAGACGTCGATGGGGTCGATGAAAATGGGGAACAAGTTGTCCTTAAAGCCTGCAACCGATGTGCGAGATTCCTTCCAATAGACTATAGAGATGAGCGACATAATCTGGGATACAGTAATCACTGTGTTAGACGAGCACCTTGCACCCATAGTAGTTTCTCACGTCTGGTTGTGGAGAACTGGGAGCAGTTGAGAACAGTTGATGAAGCCCTTAGAGCCAAGATTCACAGAGATGGGGAGAATCATATAATCTGCCTATACCATGGTTTCCAACTTGAATGCCGCCCGTGTAAGAAGTTCAGAGTTAATGCTCCTCTTAATCCCAAAAGAAACGCTGCACAGAGACGTGAAGACAGTCTGAGAAGGCGAGCTTTTGAGAGGCTTGTAGGGTATCTTCTTGGAATTGATTGGATCTTCTACAAATTCAGAAGGGAGAAGCGCTCTGATGAGTTTGACACACACATCTGGGAGAAGTTTGGCCGAAGATGCTTCGCTTGCGGGAAGCCATTGCCACGAGTGAGGGATATGGATCTGGATCACACCCTTCCCCTGGTCTATCTCTGGCCATTGGATGAGACTGCAACTTGTCTTTGCTCTACCTGCAACTCACAAAAGCATGACAAGTTTCCTCTCGAGTTCGAGCCCTATAGGGAAGCTGGGAGACTCGAACAACTAGCGGAAATGACAGGAATCGATAAAGCTCTACTCCTCAGCGAGCAAAAACAAGTAAACCCAAGAGCTGTGGAAAGGCTTGCGGAGGAGATTGAGTGGTTCTTTGACGAGTTCTTGGCAGAGCCAGACTACCAGAAGAATCGCCAGGGGAAGAAGGCCGCGGATCTGATTGCTTCATCAGTTCAGAGAGTTTTGGACGAATGCGAAACTGGTCTTGACCTCATTCAGGCTTATACGCAACGCACCGGAAAGCTTCCCGAGACGATCACAATTGATGGAATGTAGATAGAACGTCAGGCTTGAATCATATGGGGGCGTGGTCCGTCCGTTCTAGTAAAGTACCAGGTACTGGTGATCCGTGACCGCTCCTTTGTCACGAATACCATGTGATTCACAGTGCGCAACGCTCTCATCGAATCTCTCACTGTGAGCGAACCACTTTTTCCCGATCTTGGTTAACTCGGCTGCCATGTCGCATTTTCTGCTTTTCCCAAGATGCAGTACTAGCGTCCCGCCTGATCTCAATCGTTCTCTAGCTTGGCGAATCACTGATTCGTACACCCTAAAGCTTTGTTTCTGGCGTTCATCCACAAACAGCAATGGTTTCTCCTGGAAGTCAGTAGTGGACCACCCTGCAAACCAGAGTCGTATCCAGTTGGCAAGATAAAAGCGAGTGCTATCGAAGAAAGGAGGGGAAGTGATAATAGCGTCAAGCATGTCAATCTCGCGTGGCCACCATTCTGTTGCATCTTGGAAGTAGACCTTGCCTTCCCGAAACCCGGACGGTAAGGTGACTGAAAGACTACGGTCCACCTTAGCCCGTAGTCGCTCAACCAAAGACCGGTATTCAAAGTCGCCAGTGGGCTTGTAAGGTGTAAGAGGATGCGAGCGTCGGCTAAGAGCATAGGGTCGATTGCCATGTAGAATATGCAGCAGAGAAGCCATAACCAGCAATTCAGCTCCTGAATTAGGTGGTCGAAGGCAGAAGTAGCGACGAGCAAGAAGCACCTCTTTCAACGTTTGGGAATGATAGTACTCAGCGACCTTTCCATTGAAGCCGAACTTCTGCGCCTCCGCCATTTCCTCCAACGTTGGTTCTCCAGTGTTGATGAATTCCATTAAGTCTTGAATTATCGCGGTACATTCTTCTTGATCTGTTACCTTTAGTTTCGCAGCAGCGATTACGAAGGCTGCTGGGCTCAGCTCAAATCCATACGCTCGCTTGCTCTGCAAAGCGGCCTCAAAAGGAATGGTTCCCACACCCGCAAAGGGATCCAGGACTGAACCTTGGGGTGGGACGAAGATGCTTACAAGATGATGGGCGATTGCGGGTTTTAGCTTGCCAGGGTAAGAGCATAGAGAGTGCAAAGGATGTCCCCAATTCCGTTTGGTGTATGGGTGTTCTTGATGAGGAAGATCGTCTTTGAAAGACTGCCAACCAGATCGCCATTTCTCTGGTTTCTTCTGTGGTCGCGCCGATTCTTTCCGATGATATCGGAAAATCAGGAGGGATTGCTTCAGCAAAGTACCTCCTCGTGATTTTCTCCTTCTCAGTGCGATTTCCTGGACCAAGCTAAACCCTTGATCTTCTAGACAGGCGGCTAGCAAGCGGTCAGACGGGACATGGACACCAGCATAGGCTGAATCTCCTATGTCAATAGCAAGCACAGCATTTGGTGTCAGATGATTACGAATTGCTCCGAATACCTCTGTCATCTCTCCGAAATAGCAAGCAATCATCCTCGGAATTCGTGCATCATAGGCCTCTGCCTCCAATTGACGTATCACTTCCTCGACTTCCGGACGGTTTGAGGTAGGTACTTTATCAACCGTCACGTCATTGATGCCTGCAGTGATAGCTGTGGCTCTGAAGCTAGTCAAGTCTTGCTTCGTACGCAAGCAACGAAGGAACCACAGCTCTATCTTGGTGTTCCGGAAGTAGTTCGTGCCGTTCACATAGGGAGGACTTGTGATTACCGCGTCCACACATAGCGGCGCGACTTTTGCTAACGCGCGCGCATCTTCACAGATAAGTATTGGCTCAGATAAAAGGCCGTCTCCATCACCTTTCAGATCTTGGACGATCTGTGCTATACCACCTGCAATAGCTGATGGGAAGGGGACCATCTGTGTTCTCAGTTCTCGTGGAGTCTTGTAGCGTAAATCGCCAGCTCTTTGCATTCGTGAGGCAGGCACTAAGGAGGCCAACACTGCAACTGTCAGTAGACCGGCTAGCAGAGGGCGTTCGGAAGCCACATAATCAACCCAGGTGCGGCATTGGAGAACTTGCGCAAGCGTTTTTTCATCGAAAAACTCACTGTCTCCAAATGAGTCTTCGTATGTTCTGAGCAAAATAGGGTCTGGCTGCCAAGCCTCGATTCTTGATTCTACCTCGTTGGTTTCGGCATCTAGAGCTTCAGCCAATCTGGTACGTGTTTTTGGCCTGAGACGGCGTACTCTGGTTTTCACTTGACTAACAAACTGCAGGACGGGGTTGATCTCGCAGAAATAGGCTGTCCTACCTTGTTCAGCAGCTGCAAATGCAGTAGTTGCAGTTCCTGCAAAAGGGTCTAAAACGACCTGAGCATTAGGTGCGTACTCCTCAAGTATCCTCTGAACATATTCGGGTGAATACCCCTCAAGATAAGGGTACCAGCGCTGGAATGGTTCCTTCCTACCTCCCCGAAATGTTACGGTGACTGGTGAGAAAAGCTGCGTCTGCACCTCCATCCCTGGCAAAGGCAGTTGTGGTCCACGAGTCTTTGCTTCTGCGATAGATTCTCTTAGTTTGCGCAGACAGTAAGTATTCAGTGGTAGATTCTCCGCTTCAGCACTAGCGAGTAATTGCTGGTAACTGTCCGTGCTCAGCAGAAGTCGGACTTCCTCACTGGAAAGATCTTTGACGGATTCATATGTATCCCTAGAGCGGGAACCGAATGCCAGAGTGATGGAACGCTCCTTGGCAGTTTCGGATGGGTGATCTGAAAAGTATACCGCCTTATATTTTTGCACAGGAGACTCCAAAAGGGTGTAGGATACGTATAAACTATCATATAATGATAGTTCTGTCAAGCCTTGGGGCTGCCAGAGAGTCTGTACGGATTTGGTAGGTTGCTAATTGTAGGCGCCCTGGACAAAGGCTCTTCGCCAGATACTTTATCCCCACTGTCATGGCCGAATAATCCGTCCATTCTATTCTGACGCGACAGCAAATCTGAATTCACTTCGGGCAAGACAGTCGCGCCATCGGAGGCGATGAATGACCCGAGTTGAGCGTAGCTGGATGCCATGGAACGGATATAATGCTTGGCCATGACAGCGCGGAATTTTCGTGATTCGATTTGCCCTCCAAGGTTGAGCCAATACCAATATACGTCCAACCACTCTAAGCTGATCGGGTCCGGTTCCACGAATTTCAACTCGGCCAAACCCTCTCCGATATTCCTGTCCTCCTCGGCATATGTGAGCGCAACTTCATTCCTGTGAAGCATATTTCCTCTGCTAGGTTGCGAGTTAATCACACACCAATAGGAAGCACCAACTGATTCACTGTAAGTGAATCGATGGTGATGTGTGATGGATGCGGTGACTTTTTACGAAATTCCGAAGGCTCTGGTATAATAGACAATAGCAAAATCCTCATCGTAGTCAGTTGATACGACAGATGGGTAGACATGTTCAATCCCCGCTTCCAAGAGGCTGGGGTAACGCATCTCTCCAATATCGGAGGATACGATGATTCAACCTGATAGCCACAAGCGTTTGAAGACAGAAATCTCTGAGCGTATTAGGGAGGATCGAGCCATCCTCGAGCAGCTGCGCGCAGAAATCAGGGTGCTTCGTAATAGCGTTCGCCGGATCAAGCCACGAACGACTACCTCGATATCTCTGGTAGGGACCGATGGCGGTAACAATCGCATCCAGTACGACCCGTTCTTGGTCCAGTTGATACGGGTGGTCGACTCCAGTAACAATGAATACTGCCTTGAGGCCATTACCCCCACGACGAAGGTGGCCAAACTGAGCGCGAGCCATTTCGATGACCAAGGCGCATCTCTCACGGCACTGGGAAGAATGATGGAATATCTGGGAGTGAGAGAGCTAAATCGGCTCAGCCACATGATTTCTGTCAGCGACGAGGGCAGTCCAACGAGCGTCAGTTGGGTCCAGGTGTATAGGGAACTCGTTGAATGGGCTGTCTTGTTTTCGATCATCCGCGAGAAGGAGTTTGGCAGCGACACATTGATCGTATTTGACGGTCTGTTGCGGAGCAAGGTGTTTGCAGGCGAGTTGTTTATCAAGGTGCGACAGGGAATCGATGAGGCGATTCAGATGCACTGGACCAAGCACCGGCGGAGGATCTACATTGTTGGTCTTGCCAAGCACAGCAAAGTACTGACGCGCTATCGCCTGGCAATGGCACTGGAGAGGATTCTCGCGACTGACTATCCAGTGTATGTAGAAGTACCCCGCGCGATAGAAAGGAAGAGCTACCTCTGGCAGGAATATGCCCGTGAAGACGAGGACGAAGGTGAAGCCAATAAGTTTGTGGGCGGGAAGCTGTTTCTGGTCAAGTTCGGCAATAGACCCTACGATCCCATCTGGCCCGTCGACATACTCGTTTCGCAGCGGTCAGAGGCACAAACAATACTAGGTTACTTGCTGTCTGATGCGCTGAACGGTTTCCCAGTGCCTTTTTATCCACGTTGCCTGCAGGAAGCACACGAGAACGCCGCCCTAGTTGACTTCGATTTCGATATTCTCCAAGATCAGATTATTGACGGCATCCGAGGAATCCTTGGGGATGAAGCGCCTGTACTGGATATATCCCGTTTGCAGGATGACGATCCCGCCCGGGCTAGGTACTCGTAGAAAGGAGACGAAATGCCAAATCTGAATTTGTTCCCCTCAGATAGGATTGTTGGCGTATTTCGTGGGTTTAGTAAGGGAGGACTGGAGTTCCATGCTGATCTGGTGTTGCCCTACCGCAACGAATTCCAGAGTACCCCGATGCACGGTCAACTCTTGCTTGTCCAATTGGAGACCGAAGACGAAGCGGTTCTGGGTCGGATAACGTCTCTGTCGTCTTCGGGGAAACTGTCTTCGGGCACTGGGGAGGAATTCAACATCCGGGCCATGCGAGAGGGACGCAGTGTGCCCGAGGACCTGCGAGAACAATATCTCAAATACAACGTTGACATTCGTGTCTTGGGCGTGGTGCGGAACGGGAGAGACGGACATCTCAACTTCATTGCTTCCCATAGACGCCTCCCCCATGTAGGGAGCCCTGTGGCTTTTCTATCTGGTGAAGTACTGCGCGAATTGGCAGGCCACAATGTGGAGGGAGCAGATATTGGTCACTTTGCTCTGGGAGAATACATCTATGCGCGAGGTAGTGAGCAGAGTGCGGATGAAGATTGGATGCAGGTGCTTGAGCCCGAGGTGTTGATCAAGTTTGCAGTGAGTAACTTGGTCTCTCGCCGGACGTTCATCTTCGCTCGGGCTGGTTTCGGAAAGTCCAATCTGAACAAGCTCCTGTTCAGCAAACTATATGAGACAACGCCTACTGTGACCAAACGGGGTGGCAGGCAAGTGCCTGTGGGCACAGTTCTATTCGACCCTGATGGTGAATACTTTTGGCCTGACGACAAAGACCGACCAGGGCTGTGTGACGTGCCAGCGTTGGAGGACAAGCTGGTCGTCTTCACGAACCGCCGGGCACCCAGCGGCTTCTATCAGTCTTTCGTCGCAGGGGGTATCAAGCTTGATCTTCGAAGGATGAAACCAGACGACGTTATCTCCATTGCGGTCAGCCCTGAGAGGCAGCAACAGCAGAACATACGCAAGCTCCGGGGCTTGGGGCGGCTTGCCTGGGAAGAGCTCGTGAATCTTATTGATGAGAACGGCTATCAGACACCAGACGAGGATTTGGCGCGCATTATGGGACTGCGCACCGATCGAGACGAGGCGCAGATCAACGCGGCTCGGGCGAACATGACCGTGATCGTTCAGACTCTGCACGACAGAAGCAGTCAGCTGATGGACCGTCTCATGAAGGCTCTGACAGAAGGGAAGCTTTGTGTGGTCGACGTGTCTCAAATGAGGGGGATGCAGGGGTTGATCCTGTCGAGCCTGATCCTACGCCGGATTTTTGAGCGCAACCAGGAAGAGTTCACTGCGGCGGAACCCAAGACCATACCCACAATCGTCGTCGTAGAAGAAGCCCAGGCTGTCTTGAACGAGAGAGGAACTGCCTCAGAACCCTATATTACCTGGGTGAAGGAGGGCCGGAAATACGACCTCGGCGCTGTCTTGGTAACTCAGCAACCAGGGAGCATACCGACAGAAATTCTGAGCCAGGGCGATAACTGGTTCATCTTTCATTTACTTTCCGCGGCTGATCTGAACAACCTTCAGAAAGCGAACGCGCATTTCAGTGAGGATATCCTGAGTTCAATTCTCAATGAGCCCATACCAGGCCAAGGAGTTTTTTGGAGTTCCGCGAGCAGGCGACCTTATCCGGTACCTATTCGCGTACTCCTGTTCGAGCAGATGTATCCCGTTCTCGACCCCAACTACGACCGATCGCCGGCCAATACCTATGCGCGCCAGCTTGCCGAGAAGTTCGAAAGCGCTATCGGTCAAGAGATCATCATTGACAAGCAAGGACAAGCGATTGATACGGAGACGGGCGAGGTTGTCGAGCGGGAACCTGTCGATACATTGCAGGCGCTCAGAGATCGCGCAACGGAAGCGATCCGGGGCAACTCCGACGCAATGCAAAAGATGCAAAAAGGGGAGGGCGTGCCTTGGGGAGCGCTAAATGCTATTGTACGGGATGCTCTCCCTGATGGCATAGAGGATCCAGGGCGGTTTGCCTACGAATCTGTTCCTTACGCGCTGAATCGAATCTTTGGGGAGCAGGGAACAGGATGGGATACTTTCAACCATCCTGCAACAGGAAAGACGTGGGTGAAGGCCAAGTAGAATATGGGACAATACACACAAGAAACCCGATTGAACGCCATCTGCCCGTACTTCACTATGTTCCCCTTGGATTTCCCCTACGGGGTTTTAGAGCAGCATGCCTCTCCTGGCGAATGGGTGGCCGATCCCTTCTGCGGGCGCGGCACGACAAATTATGCTAGTCGCGTCCTTGGCTTGCCCTCAATAGGGATGGATAGTAGCCCTGTCGCTGTAGCGATATCCCAGGCCAAACTAGCCAATACGAACCCAGAGGCTATCCTCCGTTCGGCCAAAGAAATTCTGAAGGTGTTTGAGGAGCCAAGCGAGATCCCTACTGGAGACTTCTGGGATTGGGCCTATCACCAAACTGTGCTACAAGCTTTGTGTCGTTTGCGGGAGGGCTTGTTGCAGGATTGTCGTTCTCAATCACGGCAAGCCCTAAGAGGTATTATACTTGGAGCCTTACACGGTCCATGTGGCAAGACCGCTCGATCATACTTCTCCAACCAGTCCCAGAGGACCTATGCGCCCAAACCTACCTACGCGGTCAAATACTGGAAGCGCCATAATCTGCAGCCAGAACCTGTCGATGTGTTGGGAATAATCAAGAGGCGAGCAGAGAGATATTACTCAGGGCAGAGAAAAGCGACGGGTCGGGTAATGCGAGGTGACAGCCGAGACGAAGCCTCGTACCAGCACATTGATCGCGGAATTCGGTGGGTAATCACCTCGCCGCCCTATTACGGGATGAGAACATACATACCCGATCAATGGCTCAGGATGTGGTTCGTGGGTGGACCGCCGGAAGTCGAGTATGCAATGGACGGGCAGGTCGAACACACAAGCCCAGAGCTATTCGCCAAACAACTTAAGGAAGTTTGGAAGAACGTTGGAAATGTCTGCGTGCCGGGGGCACAAATGGTCATTCGCTTCGGCGGAATAAACGACAGAGCAGCGGAGCACCTGCCGATCTTGGATGATTCTCTGCAAGGATCAGGCTGGGCGATTGAGAAGATCGAATCCGCCGGCTCTGCCTCGAAAGGGCGTAGGCAGGCACGACACATAAACAATACCGCGAAGCCGCCGCGCGAAGAACATGATGTCTGGACTGTGTGGCATGGTGGTTGATCCCTATGCCTTTGGAGGGATTTGGCACCCGAAGTATGGAAATGGTGGCGCTCTTTCATCGAGCATTAGGTTGTCGAATAACACCAGAGTCGACTCAAGGTGCAAGCAGTGTGTTCTACGGAGGTGAAAGATGGCTAGGTATATGGCCTTCGCGGAGAGCATTGTCGACGAGATAGGTCCGCCAGCAGGTGTCAAGACAAGCTCGGGCACGTTCTGGGAGGTATTGGAGGTAAACGCCGACCGGCTCATCCAAGATTCAGCCGATGCGGAATCTGTGAGAAGTAGGCTTTCGAACTTAGGAGTGGGAGCTTTACGTGCCCTTAGCCTATGGATGGGACTGAATCCATTGCAGCGGAAAGCGGATCTCGTGGCCGAGTTGGCAGCTCACCTCGCGGCTGATCCGATGTCTCCACCGTCACAGACAACCATCCTGATAAATGATTTCGTCCGTGGGCGGCGTGCTGACGCAGTAGAGGTGATCTCTCGCCTGTTGCTACCCCAAAGCCAATTCAACCTGGTATCCGACAGCGACATCGACGTCAACTCAAAGTGTTTCTTCTGTGCTCTCCTGGTCTATGTCCAGAAGCCTCGTGATCTTCAATTGTTGATGCTGTTTGAGAGAGCGGAGCGCGCCGGCTACACGCGCTATGCGCTCATCCCAAGGATGGAGGTGAGTGGAGACAGGGCCGTAGATGAAGAGACGGCAGACCTCGCCCAACAACACATAGATGCAGGGGTAGACCTAGAGTCGCTCAATGCCGAGAAGGTGGATGCAGCCTTGGAGAGGTTTGAGAGTAGACACGGCCATCAGCAGAGCCGGTGTGTTGACCTATTTAGAGATGAAGCGAGTCGTATGGTCCTTGTTTTCATACTACGCTACCTGCGACCGGCGTACATTCGAGAGGTAGATGACGTCGTCTTTGGAGATGAGGCGGAGCTTGTCATGCTCCGTTTGTATAGGCGTATGCAAGTCATGGAAGAGCATTCGTCGAGCGGTGTGGGAGTCGCGATCGCTAACACCCTGGCCAGGGAATTGCTTGGCGATTCGAACGTCGAGTATATCCAGGATACGCGATTGACAAAGGAAGATGCCGTTGAGAAGTTCATTAATGTATTGGCAAAGGGAGAGGACGAGAATCTTCGCTTTCGCGAGTTGTATTTGAGGTCCGCTCCGGTGGAAGAGAGCCCCTACCTGATCTTGAGGTGTAATCCAAAGGACAAGGAGAGCGATCTATCGGTTCCCCTGGAATCCTTTGGAAAGAAGAATGTTAGGCTACTGGAGGACCTGGACGATATACGTAGTCTCAAGGTGGCTTTTATGGTAAAGCAAGCGAAGGGTAAACTCAAAGCCTATACCTTTAGACTTCTCTGCGAACACGCTAGGCCAGGGAGTTACTTCCTGCCCTACTCAGCGAGCAGCGTTTCGACGCGAATACGTTCAGAATTCGAGAGGTACTTGCACGATGAGTACAATATCCAAGCTGTTCCCGGAACTGGATAGACATGCACTGAGGCATCTTCTTAGGAACAACCAGCGTGTCGAGAGTGGAGATCCAGTCTTTGCGGATCCCCTTGAGTGCCTGCTCGAGATCGGCGTCATTACCACACGGGAGCACACGTATGTGAGATGTGCTTATCCCGACGACTACGACTATCAGGAGCGACACGACCTCGCGTGTGAGGGTGTGGTTGAGATCGACCCAGCGGAAGATGAATATTACTGCCCTGTGTCCGGTGATCCCATTGGGGATATTGAGCGAAAAACGAGATTTGTCGAATACGAGATAACGCTCAGTCCAGACGGGATAGAGAGGTATCTGGATCAAGCACTTGGGTGTCTGGAGGCGGTGGACGCGGTGGAAAAGGTGGGGCCCGCCGCTTTTCAGGTGCAAGTGAAGGAAAGACCTCTACTGAGCGTTGTCGTGGCGGACTATGCAGGTGTTCGCCGTCGGTCAGCAGGACTTTTCTTTGCTGAGCCAACGCTATATGTTATCGCATCGCCGATCAACGACCCACTCAAGACGGTGCTGGACGAACTGCAGTATATGCAGATGGCTGAAATCCTATCCAGCTCTGCATCTGTTGTGCAGGAAAGGCTGAGGGTTGCAGCGATCCCGATCCCCGGCCGCACAAGCTTATTGGAGACAGAAGCCAGATTCGACGCCATGATTGTGCGATACGGGAAACGTGCCTGGCAATTCTTCGAACAACAGTTCGTTCCAGCCCTGATGCTACACGCAACGCAGAACCCCGCGTTGGTTCAAGGCTACCTGGAGACACTCAAGCGACTCTCCGGCACGATCTTCGGGGAGTATTACGTTCCAATTGGAGGCGCTGGCCTCCCAGACTTGAGAATGATAGATAAGTTTGAGCTGATGAATCGGGTATTCGGGGGAAAAGCCACTGGCGACGCCAAATGCTATCCTAGTTCTACTCTGTCGTACCACGATGTCGTCACAGTCAACTATCAACTCGATGCCGATCCCACCGGAGCGGAAACGGCCTTGATTTTCGTGTCGGGCGATGATGTTGCATCGACAGCCTGGAATGCGGTAATGCAGCTCAAGCAGCAACATGGAGCTTGGAAGGTAATCATTCTCACCAAGTACTTGTTACTTGAACTCATCAGTGCCTTGGAAGCAACACATCTCTTGGAGATGTGACTCGATCTGGCGGGGATACGCACTCTGGGAGACGATACAGCGGTCATCTCAAAACTCGGAGAGCATCGCAGATGCTGTCCTGCTGGTGTGTACTCACGCCCGATGAGCAGACAGCATCGATTGGATAACCAGATGGATACGCAACCTAGGAAACCAAACAGAGTGAGCAGGTCAGTGATGCAGGAAATTGGATGAAGGTCTCGCCAAAGGTCGCATCACAACCTCTCCACCATCTCCTGCATCCTTCTGGCGCTGGCGTGCGAGTAGCGATCAGTGGTGGCGATGTTGGTGTGGCCCAGGATATCGCGCAGCTCGGCCAGCGTGCCGCCAGCCTCCAGATAGCGCGAGGCAAACGTGTGGCGTAGCGCGTGTGGGGTCACCCTTCGCTCCGATCCGGCAATCTGGGCAGCGCGGCTCACCATGTGCTGCACCGAGCGCGAGGTCATGCGGCTCTGTTCGTCCCTGGAAAGAAACAGCGCTCCATCGGCTGATTCTGGGCGCATCGCTAGATAGTCCTCCAAGGCTTTGCGTGCCACGTTTGACAAGGGCGCTCGCCGTTCCTTGCAGCCCTTGCCTCGAACTCTGACCTAGCCGGAGCGATCCCGGAGTGTTACGTCTTCCGTGTTCAAACCCACAACTTCACCGACGCGCAAGCCTGCCCTGGCCATAACGGCGATCATTGCCACGTTTCTCTTATCCATCCAGCGGTCACCGTCGATGGCTTTGATCAGCCGACCCAGATCGCGGGCAGTCAGCGTCTCGATCGGTGGCTGAACCCGCCTCACGTCCGATGTATTCAGCTTGTTGCCGCACGAACGAGCCAGGCCGCGCACGGCGCTCAGGTGCCAGTTGACGGTGGCGGCAGCCAGCCTGCGTTCCTCGTACAGATAGTGCTGCCATTGGCGCAGTTCCTCGTCGGTCAGCAGCGCAGGGTAGGGTTCTTCCTCATAGCGATCGACATACCATTTGTGGAACCGAGCTAGGCCGCGGCCATACATCGCGGCGGTGGAGTTAGAATGTTGCTTGAGATAGGCTTCTATGGATTCTATCCAGGTCATTTTGCTCCTTTCTCCGAGCCGGGAAACATTTAACGAAGCGTTTCATCCCCGTTATAGGGCCTCCAGAAGGCTGTTTGGGGCCGTTTTATGTCGTGAATTGTATGTTTTGTGAAGTGCTATACACAGCCTACCAAACGGGACCATCGGTGTCAAGATCTGCGAAGTTGTCACCATCCCGATCTGTGATACGATTGTGAGTGTAACAAACGGCGAAGGAGAGTGGACACGGTTGTGAACCATCAGTACCACAATATTGACCGAGGGCTACGTCGAGCGTATCCCCTATTTCTGATTTGTTGGCTGGGGTTTACATTGCGTGTTTCCTGGCTGGATAGGCAGCCTTTCTGGTTCGATGAGGGATTGACCGTGGATCTAGTTCTCGCGTCCCCCCTCTATGTGCTAGAAACGATTGACCGGCCGCCGCTTTACTACCTGCTCGTTCATGCCTGGGTAGGAGTTGTGGGAAACGTTCCCTTTGCTTTCCGCTTCTTTTCTGCCTGGTGGGGCGTATTGGTGTTACCTCTGACCTACCGGTTTGGTCACCGGTTGATGAGTCGCCGTGCAAGCACGTGGGCCTTGCTGTTGGCTGCCCTTTGTCCGTTCTACATTTACTACGCTCAAGAAGCGCGCACCTATGCAGTGACCCTGGCATTGGCGCTGAGTTCGAGTTTGGTGCTATTGGCGTGGTTGGACAGACGCCGGTGGCATTTGATGGCGCTGTATGCTGCCACTACGTTGCT
This sequence comes from Anaerolineae bacterium, assembly GCA_016927375.1. GTDB lineage: Bacteria > Chloroflexota > Anaerolineae > Aggregatilineales > UBA3940 > JAFGMS01. The sequence goes on along the minus strand of JAFGMS010000129.1, from coordinate 5,345 downwards.
CTGCCTTTACACCCACTATGTGGCACTCCTACTTCCTCTGGCACAGACGGCATTTGTGCTTTTGTCAGCGCGGCGGATAGGTTCGAGATCTGTCTTGTCGTGCGTGGCAGCGCAAGCGGTAGTTGGTTTGCTCTTCCTACTCTGGCCGCTTCATGTCTGGTACAAGCTGCCGGAGTTGATAATGCCGGAGCTCATTACACCACCGTTGGAGCCGGCGCGATATGCTGCGGATGTGTTGTGGACGACACTTGTCGAGTTCAGCGCAGGACGCACACTCGGAGGGCCAATGGCAGGTGGCGCGGCGCTGCTGTTTCTGTTCCTAGTTGTCCTGGGTATAGTGTCGCCATACACATCATCGCGGGCGCGGCGTTTTCTGTTGTCGCTACTGGGGCTACCGACAGCCGTGCTACTACTCCTGCCACGTACGGCGGTCTACTTCTCACCCAAGTACCTGATCGTGGCAGCCCCCGCCTTCTATCTACTGGCTATTACAGGGCTGCAGACGCTACATCGTGAGATACGTTGGCTGTTCTGGGTTTGTGCGTTACTTGTGGTACTGATTCTGACATTGGGGTTAGCTGACTGGTTCTTCCAGCTTCACATCAAAGTGGCATAAGGGAAAGCGTGTATGTCTGCGCGTGGTAAGCGACTGATTCTTATAGCATTCTTCATTGCCCTGGCGCTGGGTACGATGCTCTATTTCCTGAGTCGGCCTATGCCCAGGGAGGTCGCCAACCCACTAAGCAGTGTGTGGTGGGATGATTTCGAGAGCGTTTATCGGATTGACGAGCTTGAGGGACTCTCTCGTGACGGCGGGGAAATTCGCCTGTCTCAGGTACACGATCTGGGTAGTCCTGTGTCAGGGGCTGCCCGCCTCGAGAACATGACCATTGGTCCCGATGGTCGCCTGTTTGGAACCAGCCTGATGCACCAAAGCAACCAAGTTCGGTTGTTCGTCTATAACCCCGTTGATGGGGAGTCCGTCGATCTGGGAGTCCTGGTTTCGAAGAGTGCGAACATCTGGGCGTTGACCATCAGCCGTGACAGCCATACGGTATATGCCGGGGTTATATCCACAGATGGGAAGACGGACGCTCGATTGCTTGCTTATGATATGAACTCCAAGATTGTGAGGGATCTGGGTGCCCCGATTGCCGGAGAGCACTATCTTCATACCCTGGTTGTTTCTCCAGACGACCTCGTGTATGGTGCCGCTGGTGACCATCTGTTCTGCTACGATCTTGCAGAGGATCAGGTTACTGACCTGGGGCCTGTGTCACACGTGGAGGATGGACACATCTCTGCACTCGTGCTAAACGGCACGGAACAGCTATATGGGCTTGGAGGTAGTTGGGACCATAACCTTTTCGAGTACGATCTACCAAGCCGGGAGGTTATTACACTGACGGAAGATGAGTGGAGTAGTGGTAGCGACCTGATCTTGGGAACTGACGGCAAGCTATATGGCTATGGCGATAGACACGTGATCTTGCAGTATGATCTGGCCAGTGCCACTTTGACCAGCTTGAATAAACCCAATGAGTGGGGGCGGTTTTATCAGCTGAAATCTGGGCCTGATAGTTCGGTCTATGGTGTTAGCTCACCTTTCAACAGTGGGGAATACTTGTTGTTTGTGTATTCTACTGAGGAGGGCTTTGCTCGTCTGGAAAGCCTGCCAGACCGGGGATTCAGTGATCTTGCCGTCGCTTTTGATGGCCTGGTCTACATTGGCCAGCAAGGGCAGAGCATCTATATGCCCTCAGGTACATCTGGTGGGAGATCGTTCTTTAACAAGTATTTGGCCCCTTTGACGCGATGGATGGATAAATGGGTGCCTGTACCAGAAAGAGGAGGAGGGACAACAGCAGACTTCCGATACGAGGACGCCCGTTTGCTCGTCTACAGACCTGGCGTATTCGTACGCCAGGGAGAAGTGGAGTCGGCGTTGATCAAGCCCCACACATCGGTCGTGACCTGCACCGAAGTAAGCGGCCCCTGGACCTCTGTCTCTGCGCTGGCGTGGGGCGGCGATGGGGCGCTTTACGGTGTGCTCTCACGGCCATCGCACCTGGACGCGGGCGGGGTGTTCCGGTACACGCCTGCTGAGGTAGGGCGTGTGACCTGGGTGGATACAACCTCAAATGGCCTTACTTGGCCTTGGTGGACGTCAACCTTGGTGGCTGCATCTGACGGGCGTCTAGTTGTCATCCTTGGCGGAGATATGGCGATCTATGATCCGCGGGATAGCACGCTGGTTATGCCTACGCTGCCTATCTCACAAGGTGCTCGCATCACTGCCCTGGCAAGTGGTCACGACGGGAAAATCTATGCTGCGATTGAGATGCACGATTCTCCACCTCGGTTGATCGCTCATGATCTGACCGATGGCTCGACGATCGACATGGGCACTCCCCTTAATGGAACTGGGGAGATTTATGCATTGACCGTTGCTGCCGATGGACGTGTGTATGGTGCCGGGGGAGCAATAGGCGCGGATGAGGAACCCGATCAGATGCTGTTCGTGTACGACCCGAGCGTCGATGCTTTGACTTTGGCTAGGCTGCACGTCCCTGACTCTCACCACGTGAGTTCCCTGCTGATTATGCCGGATGGAAAGGTGTATATTGGCACATCTGCGCCATATAGTGGGGGGAACCTTTTTGTCTACGATCCGGCGACTGGCACGGTGTCTACCTTGCCTGTAGGAGGAAACGTCATCGCATTAGCCCTGGGGGAGGATGGCCGAATTTATGGTAGCGCGGCTTCTCCCTCTGGCAATGGACGCCTGTTCATGTATGATCCACGACATCCCCGCCTGCCGCCAACCATCATCGGTGCAACACCAACGGGCGTCACTGATCTACTACCTGGCCCTGATGGAGCAATGTATGGAGTTACTGGGCAGTATAATTCGTTCTACAATGGGGCAACGGAGTTGATCGCTTTTCGTACAGGATGTCTCACAGGAACAGTCGGTGCGTGGGAACGCGTGACATGGGAAGCGGAAATACCCCGCCGCACCCGTGTCGTCGTGGATGTATTGGATGAGGAGGGAAACGTGCTGCTGCGCAATGTCAAGAGCGGCGATCCGCTTTGGCGCATTGATCCCGTTGAGCACTCGGCAATACGTTTGCGGGCGACGCTCTTTACCAAAGACGAGCGCGTGACGCCGGTGCTCAAGAGTTGGCGGGTGGATTACACCTTTGAGTGCCAGAAGTAGGCACACGAGACATTCCTACGGCATCCACGCCCGCATCCTCACCTGGGCCTCTCCTTCCCGCACGACCGTGTGATCCAGCGCCAAGTCAAAGTCGGGAAACAGCGGCGCCAGATCGGCAGCGACACGAACAGTGATCGTGTCGCCGGCCTCGTCGATGAGGATATCGACCACTTTCACCTGGATGTCATACCGATCCAGGTAGTGCGTGTGCTCGAGCGTGTTTTGACTAGTGCGCGATGTAGGGTTATACTTGGCACAAGTCTATCAGGAGGTATGCCTATGCTTAACCTATTCCTTCGATCCGTCATGGTCTTGGCCCTGCTCTTTGGCCTGCTCTTTGCCGTCGGTATGGCCGTTATCACCTACCTGGATGCGCCTTTTTGGGTTGCCATCATCTTTGCTCTGGGTATCCTATTCCTGCAGTACCTGATCGGCCCCTGGATCCTGCAACTGATCTACAAGATCGAGTGGCGCGATCCCGAATCGGTAGACCCAGAGCTGGCCGTCTTTATCCGGCGTGCCTGTTCCGAGAAGAACATTCCACTGCCCCGCTTTGGCCTGATCCACGACGGCAACCCGAATGCCTTTACCTTCGGCCACTATCCCGGAGACGCACGTCTAGTTGTCACCACCGGCCTGGTGGAGATGCTGAACAGCGGGGAAAGGCAGGCCGTGGTGGCCCACGAGCTGGGCCACATCGCCCATTGGGATTTCGTCGTCATGACCACCGCCGCTGCCATTCCTTTGACGCTCTACATTGTGGCCCGGGCGCTTCTGGGGCGCGGCCGGCGGCGCAGGGGTAAAAGCGGAGGGTATGCGGCCCTGATCGGCGTCATCTCTTACGTGGCCTACATCGTCAGCCACTATATCGTCCTGTTGCTCTCTCGCGTGCGTGAGTACTATGCCGACCAGTTCGCCGGTGAGGTGACACAAAACCCTGATGCCCTATCGACCGCGCTGGTCAAGATCGCCTACGGCCTGGCGGCTACGCCCAAAGGCAAGCAGAAGAAGGAGAATACCCGTATGGTCGCGGCGCGGGCCTTTGGCATCTTTGACCCCAAGGCAGCGCAGAACCTGGCCCTGGCCAGCGCGGGCAGCGGCGCGATCTCTGCCGAGGCGATGGAAAGCGCGATGAAGTGGGATCTGTGGAACCCCTGGGCCGTGCTTCACGAGCTGCGCTCGACTCATCCGCTGCCGGCCAAGCGCATCTGCGCGCTGGAGCGCCAGAGCGAAGCCTACAACCAGATTCCTCGTTTTTCCTTCCGCGCAGAACGGCCGGAGAGCTTTTGGGACGAGTTCCTGGTGGACGTGTTCGTCAACTATCTGCCCGCGTTGGCTCTAATCGTCGGGCTTGCCATCGCTGTTCCACTCTTCTTTTACGGCTACGTTCTCGGCGCGGCAGGCCTGGTCGTGCTGCTGTTCAGTGCGGCGGTGTGGCTCAAACGCCAGTTCTCCTACCGGCATACGTTCGACGAGCATCGGTCGGTGTGCTCTCTCGTCGGCGAGGTCAAGGTCTCGGCCGTGCGCGCCATCCCCTGCACCATCGCAGGCAAGATCATCGGGCGCGGGATTCCCGGTCTCTTCTACAGCGAGGACCTGGTACTGCAGGATGAGAGCGGCTTTATCGTCGTGGACTATCGACAGCCGCTGCGCTTTTTCGAATTTCTCTTTGGCTGGATCAAGGCTGAGACGCTGATCGGCCAAACAGGCCAGGTGATGGGCTGGTACCGCCGCTCGCCGCGGCCCTATTTCGAGATGCGCAAGCTGGTGCTGAGGAGCGGAGAGACGGTCACGAGTTACAGCTATCCGGTGGCTCAGTTCTTTGTCTACGCCGGCATTGCATTGGGGCTGATACTGGTGGCGCTACAGATTGTCGAGCTGCTCTAGTCGATGCACCGTGTGTGCTTGCTGTGCGGATCGACGGTCATCGCCCCTACGGCACCCACGCCCGCATTCTCACCTGGGCCTCCCCCTCGCGCACAATCGTGTGGTCCAGCGCCAGGTCAAAATCGGGAAACAGCGGTGCCAGATCGGCAGAGACACGCACGGTGATCGTATCGCCGGCCTCGTCGATGAGGATGTCGACGATCTCCACCTCGATGTCGTACTGGTCCAGGTAGTGCGT